>JANOYJ010000162.1:0-5237 GCA_031428815.1 Phyllobacterium sp. | reverse complement strand
CTTAGATCGTGTCGAGCGGGTGTAGCTCAGGGGTAGAGCATAACCTTGCCAAGGTTAGGGTCGAGGGTTCGAATCCCTTCGCCCGCTCCAAATTCTTTCGGGGAATTCAGCAGATAACAAATGGTCCTTCGGGGCCATTTTGTTTTTTCAGGCTGCTTTTCCCGATGCCTTCATCCTGCTAGTGACTTCTCATGGCCCAAAGGAAAGCCCATGAAGTCGATTCCTTTTTACGCAGTCCGGGTTCGGGCTGGGTGGTGTTTTTGGCTTATGGGCCGGATCGCGGGTTGGTGAGTGAGCGGGCATCCGCGATTGCCAAATTGTCGGGTGTGCCGCTGAATGATCCTTTTTCGCTGATTGCGCTGACGGCGGATGCCATTTCCGAGGATCCCGGCAAGCTGATTGATGAGGCGAATACCCTGTCGATGTTTGGTGGCGACCGGCTGATTTGGATCAAGAACGGGTCGAACGACAAGAAGTTTGTAGATGCGCTGCGCTATCTGATTGACAACCCTCCAACCGGTTGCATGGTGCTGGTCGAGGCGGATGATTTGAAGAAGACGGCCTTGCTGCGCACGCTGGTTGAAGGCGGTGCCAATGCCATGGCACTGCCGTGTTACTCGGATGATGCGCGGGCGCTGGACCGGTTGATTGATGAGGAATTGGCGCGCGAGGGCAAGACGATTAGCCTTGAGGCGCGGGCGCTGTTAAAGCAGAGCCTTGGCGGCGACCGAATGTCATCGCGGCAGGAGATCGTCAAGCTCGCGCTTTATTGTCTCGATAAGAAGAATATTGATCTGGACGATGTTCAGAACGCCGTCGCCGAGGCCGCTTCGTCGTCGGTGGATGATGCGGTGGATGCGATGATTGCGGGAAATGTCGCAGCGTTTGAGCGCGAATATACGCGACTGATTGCCAATGGCACCGCGCCTTATCAATTCATCCGCACCGCTATGCGGCAGTTTTATATGCTGGGAAGTCTCAGAAAAATGGTCGATCAGGACGGCAAGTCCGCGACCGCCGCGGTGGCGGGTGCACGGCCACCGCTTTTCTTTGGACGCAAGGCGATATTTGAGAACGCGGTCGCAAAGATACGCCAACCGGCGATTATTGAAGCGCTGGATAAGTTGCAAAGTGCTAATCTCGAAAGCCGGAAATTTTCCGGCATGACCGCGATCATTGTGCATCGCGCTCTGCTTGGGATTGCGATTGAGCGGGCGCGGGCACGGTAGATTATTGCGGACAAGGCGCTCCGGCGCTCGTCCATGCGATAAGATTGGCATAGGTCTCATCAATCGAACCGGGTGCTGGTTCGCGACCGGGGCCGGGAGTCCAGCCCCAAGCGACAAGCGCATCGTTTTTCACATGCTTTGCAATATCCGTCACTGTGAGATTGCCATTGCGCAAGGGGTCCTTGATCTGAGCACAGATTTCGGCGGAGGATTTTCCGAACCAGATCTTTTCAACGGGTGCCAAATGCCAATTCGCTGCGCGGGGCGGGCTCAAGCGTTGAATTCTTCTCGCCATGTTGCCCAAGCCGGAACTATCCGCGCCGCGCATAAAATTCATCGGATGGATACGTGCGGTGCCCGCCTTGTCGCTACCCCAACGCGAATGATCGTCCGGTGAATGGCAATTGGCGCAACGCGGATGCGAACAGGGCGAAGACGGAATTGGCCAAAGCGGGGGCTGCGCGCGGCGTCGAGATCTCGCCTGCGCCGCCCATATCTTCGGCGTTTTCAAGAATTTCAATCTGCATTTCCGAGCATTGCCAAATACGAATGGCGTGAGGCCGTAGACAATGCCAGACATGATCTGCGCTTTCAAGGTGACCCCCTTGTGGGGGCCAAGCGGCATGCCGTTCATTGAAGGCATGGTTCTGCCGATAATGCTGGTCATAATCGCGTTGCGATAACGCCATCAAGTGGCTGGTGCAGGCCTTCTGCGCTCAGCGCTTTGAAGCGGGCCATGGCGGCGGGGCGGTAGGTGTCGTGGGTCATATCTTCTTCGTGGGTCCAGATGACTTTCACCGGTTGGCCATCCGCCTGCATGGCGATAAGCGTGGCATGGACGGAGAACTCCACCTCGCCGCGTCGTCCGAACCCGCCACCCAACATGGGCGTGTCCACGGTGACATTGTCCTGTTCGATTCCGGCAATGCCGACGCAGACACAGCACACGACCGTCGGCGCCTGGTTCGGCGACCAGAGTGGCAGCTTCCCAGTCGCGAACTGCGCTGATATTGTACTTCTCATATAAAAAAATTCTAGAAGCGGACGATTCGCTATGGCGCGCTATGAGAAAGATCATCACCGCAAAACTCATGAGGCGATTATCAATGCCGCGTCGGCGATGATCCGGACTAAAGGTTTCGATGGCGCGGGCATTGTCGATGTGATGAAAGCGGTCGGGCTGACGCATGGCGGGTATTATTCGCATTTTCCCGATAAGCCGGCCATGCTGAAAGCCGCGGTCGAACGGGCCATGGACGAAACGCCGAAGACGCTGGCGCGGCTGGTGAATGTTGCCAAATCGCGGGAAGACATTTCCTATGTCGTGGATGGCTATCTGTCGGACGTGCGGGTTGAGGAAGTAGCGGCGGGTTGCCCGGCGGCGGCGTTCGGCAGCGAGTTGCACCGGCAAACCGATGCGATCAAAGCGGCGTTTCTGAAAGGCGCGAGCGACGCCTCGAGCGAATTGGGGGCGTATTTTTCGGGAGCCGGATCGGCCAAATCGGAACAGGCATGGGGAGCTTATGCCATGTTATTCGGAGCGCTGATCCTGATGCGCACCACTGAGGATGCGGGTCTTCGCAATGAGATGCGCCAATGTGTGGCGGCCAATCTGGAGAAGCTGGCCGCCACATAGCGCTAAGCCAGCGTGGCAGTCAGAGTCACATTGATCGCGCCGAGGGCTTTGGAGATTGGGCATTCGGCTTTGGCTTTTGCGGCCAGTTCTTGAAACGTTTCATTGTCAATGCCCGGTACATGGGCGGTCAGTGTGAGCGCACTGCCCGTGACGCCGGTTCCGGGGATGAGCTCGACATGGGCGGTGGAGTCGAGCTTGGTGGCAGTGGTGCCGTTTTCGGCGAGAAAATGCGACACCTGCATGGCAAAACAGCTCGCATGCGCGGCAGCCAGCAGTTCTTCCGGGTTGGTAGCGGCCTTGCCTTCTTCATCCACAAAGCGGGCGTTGAATGAATAAGGGTTGTTGGTGAGCGCACCGCTCTGTGCGGAGATCGAGCCTGTGCCGGATTTCAAATCACCGGACCAGATGGCAGTTGCGTGACGTTTCATAGGAAGTCCTCTTTGTTGTGGGGCGTGGTGAAGCGTAACTTGGTCAAGGGCGCGGCTTTTTCAAGCCCGCAACGGCGAGAACCTCCGTTGATTTAGCAAAAAATCGTGATTTTGGCCCACTCGCAGAAAATTATAGAGGAGCGGTGATGAACCGCCCCTCACGCGACTGTGTTTTAGTTTGATTTGAACGGGTTAACGGGTTGAGGCATGGTGTGACAAAGGAGAATTCTTATGACTCGACTGACTTTTGCAGCGCTAGGCTTGCTGACGACCTCACTTTTCCCCTCCACAAGTTTCGCCGAAACCAAGACTGCGATCTTCGCGGGAGGGTGTTTTTGGTGTGTGGAAAGCGATTTTGACCGTGTTGAAGGTGTAATCTCGACAATATCCGGCTACACCGGCGGGCATGTCAAAAATCCAACCTATCAGGACGTGACGTCCGAACAGAGCGGTCATCTCGAAGCTGTGAAGATCGAGTATGACTCGACAAAAACCGATTACGCTAAGCTGCTGGATGCCTATTGGCACTCGACCGATCCAACCGATCCAATTGGCCAATTTTGTGATAAGGGTGAAAGTTATACGCCTGCGATTTTTGTGATGAATCCGGAAGAAAAGGCATTGGCGGAGAAGACCAAAGCGGACGTTGCTGCGCAACTTGGCGCGAAAATATCAACACGTATCGTCGATGCCGCGACCTTCTATCCGGCGGAAGACTATCATCAGGACTATTACAAGAAGAATGATCTCAAATATTCGTACTACCGCAACGCCTGCGGCCGCGATGACCGGATTCGTTCTATCTGGGGCAAGGATGCCCATCGCGGTATTTCGAAGGGCTAAATTCCCTCGCCGCGTAGCAATCTCGGCTGTCCTGCGCCTTTGCCTGACGCCTGATTTATGAAGAAATCTTTCAGGCGCGGCATGCGGTCAACGAGGCCGAGACCGATGTCACGGATGGCGCGAAGCGGGGTATTGTCGTTTGAAAACAATCGGTTGAGCACATCGGTGGTCACGCCCATCTGCACCGTGTCAAAGCGCCGCCATTGCTCATAGCGTTGCAAAACGGTGAGCGAACCGATGTCGAGACCCAGCCTTGCCGCATCGACAATGGTTTCGGCCAGAGCGGCGGCGTCTTTGAAGCCAAGATTAAGGCCTTGGCCGGCGATCGGGTGAATGCCATGGGCCGCATCGCCGGCCAAAGCAAAGCGTGGTTTGACGAATTCGCGGGCTAAAGTCAGGCCGAGCGGAAAGGCGCGGCGTTGGCCTTCGACGCGGATGTCACCGAGCTTCAGCCCGAAGCGGCGCTCTAATTCTGCTTCAAAAACAAGGTCATCGCTTGCAATAAGGCTGTCGGCGTCTTCTGTCCGCTCGGTCCAGACCAGTGACGAGCGGTTGCCTTTAAGCGGCAGCATGGCAAAGGGACCGGCGGGCAGGAAATGCTCCTCGGCGCGGCCATTGTGCGGGCGCTCATGGGCGACGGTGACGACGATACCGGACTGCTTGTAATCGACATGCACGGTTTTGATTCCGGCCATGTCGCGGAGTTTGGATTTGACGCCATCGGCGGCGATGAGGAGCCGGGCGTTCAGGTTGTCACCGTTTGAAAGCTCGATATCGACACTCCCCGGTTTGACCTCAAAGGTGGAAGCACCTGCGCCATCAATGACTTGCACACCGATTTCCTTGGCTTTGCGGCGCAGGGCGCGGTTTATAGCAACGTTCGGCACCATATGCGCAAAAGGCTCACCCGCCTCGGTTTCACCACCAAACGTCAGGAAAGTGGGTCGTACCGGATCGGACGTGCGCGAATCTGTGACGATCATCTCGTTTATCGGCTGCGCTTCCGGCAAAATTTCGTGCCAAACGCCCAATTGGTCCAGCATTCTTGTGGCGGCGGCAGCGATGGCGGAGGCTCTGGTGTCGCGCTCGAAAGCGCCCACC
>JANOYJ010000161.1:0-3550 GCA_031428815.1 Phyllobacterium sp. | reverse complement strand
AGGAAAATAGTCCTTGACACCGTGACGGTCCTCGTGTATCTCTATGCCATACTCGATAATTGCGTCTGACAGACGGCGATGAAGAGCTAAATCACCCGAATATTCTGGAGCCATAATGAAGCGATTGTTGCCGCTGCAGTCGGATGCGATTGCATTTGCTCAATGTTTTCTAGGGCTCAAGGACGATTTTGCCGCGGCGCTCAGTGGTTTCTCAAAAGATGCGATCGCTCAGGTGCGCAATAAGGGAGGATATGTCGTAGGCCAAAACCTGCCTCCCGATGGCTTGGTCGATGGTCTTTCAGCGGTCTACATTCGAAATGATGGCAGCTTGGTTCTGGAGACGGACCGCAAGGGTGAATCTGGTCCCGCAATTCACGCAGATAAATCACCCCTTGAAGCCAGCGAAGAAGAGCAGATCGAATATATGCGCCAGGCACTCAACGCATACATTATGTGGGCGCTGAGAAGGCAATCGCTCGACGCGCCGTTGAAACGCTGGTTCGATCTCATCGCTGCTGCCATCCGCGCTTCGGAAATTTTACTCAAGCACTGTCGGCAGGCCGAAAAAATGTCAGCGCTCCCGGTAAATGTCGAAAATGAAATGTCCGAAACCGAACTGGCCGAACTTCTCACAAAACTCGACAGGCGGATTGATGAACTTGCAGGACTACGGCTCAAGGAACTGGTTGCAGGAGAATTTCGACCCGCCCGAAAAGATGCAGAAGGTGGCACCTGAATGGATGTTTGTCGGCGGTGACCGTCAAATTCGCTTTGCCCAACCGATGACATGGCTGGTTATGGGCGGGCGTGGTTCCGGGAAAACCCGATTGGGGGCGGAATGGGTCAATTGCCTTGCCAACGGCTACGCGCCTTTCGCCAACGCGAAGACCGGACCGATTGCTTTGGTCGGTGAAACCATTGCGGATGTCCGCGACGTGATGATCGAGGGTCCGGCAGGCATCAAAACGTCAAAGCGCGGAAATCGTCCGCGCTTTTACTCTTCCAAGCGGCAATTGGTCTGGGACAATGGCATGATCGCTCAGTTGTTTTCGTCTGAAGACCCGGACTCGCTGCGCGGCCCGCAATTTGCCGCCGCTTGGTGTGATGAGATCGGCAAGTGGAAAAATGCGGTGGAAACTTGGGACATGTTGCAATTTGGTCTTCGCCTTGGCGATTGCCCGCGCATCATTGCAACGACAACACCGAAACCGACGACATTGATGAAAAGGCTTCTGGCCGACCGGCGCGTGGCACAAACGATTATGAAGACCAGCGAGAACGCCAAACATCTCGCACCGGGTTTTTTGCGAACAGTGACTGAGCAATACGGCGGTACACGACTGGGCCGACAGGAGTTGGACGGCGAACTGGTTGAGGACAGGCAGGATGCGCTTTGGAAGCGCGAGGATTTAGAGAAAATTCAAGGTCTTAGACCCGATAAGTTGAATCGGATTGTCATCGCCGTTGATCCGCCCGCGACATCAAACAAGAAGTCCGACGCCTGTGGAATAGTGGCAGTGGGGATTGATAGCGAAGGCATCGCCTGGGTTCTATCCGATCAAAGTTTTCGCCCCGCACCGCCGCGCAAATGGGCCGAGAAGGTTGTGGCGCTGTACCACCAACTTGAGGCTGACCGTATTGTGGTCGAGACCAATCAGGGCGGTGATATGGTGGGCACGATCATCCGGCAGGTCGATCCGGATGTGGCGGTGACCTCCGTCCATGCCACACGCGGCAAATGGCTGCGCGCCGAACCGGTGGCAGCTTTGTATGAGCAGGGGCGGGTGCGTCATGCGGGACGGTTTAGGGAATTGGAAGACGAACTCTGCGATTTCAGCGTCGAAGGCCTGTCCGGTGGCCGCTCGCCGGACCGCTTGGATGCGCTTGTCTGGGCGCTGACAGAATTGATGCTCACCGAGCGTGGCAGTCCGCGCATTCGTAATTTGAACTAGGAAGTCCTCATGAAATCAGCTTGGAAATGGCCGTTGCGGCGACGCGGCGTTGAACAAACACGCGTTGAGCATAAGAGCGGCGGCTATGGTTTTGTCGCGCTTGAGGCGCAAGGAACGGCGAACTGGACACGACGCGATTATGCGGCTCTGACCCGCGAAGGCTATTTGCGCAATCCCATCGTCTACCGCGCCGTCCGGCTGGTGGCGGAAGCGACAAGCGCCATCCCGCTTCTGCTTTATCGCGGCGTTGAAGAGTTGGACGGTCATCCGCTGACGGATCTCTTGAAAATGCCCAACAACCGCCAAAGCGGCGCGGCATTTTTTGAAGCTCTTTATACGACCTTGCTCTTGGCGGGGAACGGTTATCTCGAACTCGTTGGTTTTGCCGACGCGCTGGAATTGCACCTTTTGCGGCCCGAAAGGGTGAGCGTTGAGACCGATGGGCGCGGCTGGCCGAATGCGCTGAGCTATCGCTCGGGCGGTCTGAAACGCCAGATCGGATTGACGCCGGACGAGCGCCGCGTCGCCGATGCGCTGCACTTGACGCTGTTTCATCCGCTCGACGACCATTACGGCTTCGCGCCACTGCAAGCAGCGGCAACAGCGATGGATATTCACAATGCTGCCAGCGCTTGGAACAAGGCGCTGATCGATAATTCAGCGCGAAAGCGCCGCTTGGCCACCGAGTTTCGAGCGCATCATCTCGCGTTACCGCAAGGTCGGCCTCTGATGCAGACCCTGTTTATTGATCCGGGAATGCTGCGGCATGAACTCGCACTGGAGGAGCCGGTGGAAACACCCGACGGGGCGGGCGGGTTCACAATCGTCTGGAACCTCGTCGCCACCATTTGGGCGCAGCTGGAACCCGTTGACCCCGCCAACGAATCTTGGGCGGGTCGCAATGCCTCGGAACTCACCCATCGGGTGACAATGCGTTTTCGCGAGGGTGTGAAACAGGGCATGCGCTTTCGAAAAACAGCGCGGCTGTTCCCCATCCTCTCTGTTCAAGATGCCGATGAGACGGGCCGCTATCTGATTTGCCGGACAAGGGAGCAAAGCCAATGAAACTATCGATGAAAATGACCAGTGACGGCTTGGTCCGCGCCTTGCGGTGGGACCGCGAGCTGATGCTCGAGGCGATTATGGGCCAGAAGAAACGAAAGCCACCGACTGGTCCTAAAGCGCCGACAATCGCGGATCGACGCGCACGTTTGCGCCGCTCACCGCGCCAGCCGGGACCGACGACATGAGCGCCGCTTCGCTCGATTTGCAAAAGGCGATTGTCCTTCGCCTGACGACCGACGCAACGCTGACGACGCAGTTGGGCGGTGCGAAGATTTACGATCATCCCGCTCACAATGCGGCGCTGCCTTATGTCTCCATCGGCCTGACTCAAAGCTACGACTGGAGCACAGCGAGTGAAGACGGCCGCGAGCACCTCGTCTCGCTGCATGTCTGGTCGCGGGCGGGCGGACGCATTCAAACCCACGAGATCATGGAGAAAATTCGGCTGCGGCTGGAAGGTCTGAGCGCGGACCTCCTCACCCATCGCCTCGTATTGATGCACTTGGAATTTGAGGAAGCGCGATTTGACGTGG
>JANOYJ010000160.1:0-5653 GCA_031428815.1 Phyllobacterium sp. | reverse complement strand
GTTTCGCAATATTGCGCTCGCCAATTTTTTGCGCTCGTTCGGCATTATCGACCATCCCGCGGAGCTGGTGCTCGGCGTGTATTTCCATCAATGCGCTATTGCCATGTCCTGCCAGCAACTCGCCAAAGCGGGGCTGTATCTTGCAAGTTCCGGTCGCAACCCATTGAGCGGCCGGACGGTTGTTTCGCCCAGCCGGGCGCGTCGTATCAATGCGTTGATGATGATGTGCGGGCATTATGACGGGTCGGGCGATTTTGCCTATCGTGTCGGTCTGCCGGGCAAATCCGGCGTTGGCGGCGGTATCCTGTTGGTCGCCCCGGGCAAAGCCTCCATCGCGGTGTGGTCGCCCGCCTTGAACACCGTTGGCAATTCGCTGGCGGGAACCATGGCGCTGGAAATGCTGGCGCAGCGCACCGGATGGTCAGTGTTTGGGAACTGACGCGCCAACCCCAAAGAACACACCTTTCTCCGCGATAAACACACACACAAGGCCAATGATGCCGACCGTGAAGAAGCCGAGCGAGAGCGGAAACACCGTTCCGTCAAACGCCTGCCCGATGCCCGCGCCGACGAGCGCGCCACCGACCGTCTGGAAGAAGCCTTGGACGGAAGACGCCGTGCCTGCCAAATGGCCGAGCGGCTCCATGGCGATGGCGCCGAAATTTGAGCCAATCGCACCGAAGAAAACCATGGTGATTGCAAAAAGGCCGAGGAACAACGGGAAGGGCACGGGCCCGAACGCTGACATAAGCGCAAGCAGGCCTGCGGTTGTTGCGAAGCCGAATAAAGCGCCATGCGAGAGACGGCGCATGCCGATGCGCATGACGAGTTTGGCATTGCCGAATGACGCGACTGACATGAGACCCGCTACAAGAGCGAAAACCACAGGGAACCAGACGCCGAGACCGTAAATGCCGACATAGACCTGCTGTGCGGAATTGATGAAGCCGAACAACGCGCCAATTACCACCGTCGTCGCGAGCGTATACCAGAAGGACAACCGGTTCATCATGACAATTTTGAAGCCGGTGGCGACCGAGGCAAGCGTGAAGGGGCGACGGTCTTCAGGATGCAGCGTCTCGGGAAGGCGGAGCCAGGCCCAAACGGTGATGATAGCGGCGATGACGGCCATGAAGACGAAGATCGCGTGCCAGTCGGCGACAAGCAAAATCAACTGTCCGGCATTGGGCGCAATGATCGGCATAATCATGAAAACGGTCATGACCAGCGACATGACTTCCGCCATTTGCCGCCCGCCAAAAACATCGCGGACGACAGCGACAGCGATGACACGCGTTGCGGCGGCGCCGGCACCTTGCAGGGCGCGCAACGCGAGAAGCATGCCGAAACTTGGAACGAAGATGGCGGCGGTCGCGGCGAAAACATAGATGAGGAGGCCGGCAAACAGGGGTGCGCGGCGGCCATAGCGGTCAGATAATGGTCCGAAAACCAATTGCATAAAGCCGAAGCCGAGGAGGTAAGACGAGATCACCAATTGGCGCTGGTTTTCATCGGAGACCCCAAGGCTTGCGCCGATTTCCTGCATACCGGGCAACATGACATCAATGGCGAGGGCATTAACGGCGATGAGAAGGGCGATTATGGCGATAAATTCTGTGCGACCTATGGCCAATGGAAAGGCCGTAGGGTCCTTGATGGGAGCGTTCATTTTGAAATCTTTCGAATGAAAGGCAAAGCGCCGACGGGAGGGTCGGCGCGCCAATTTTGATTCCGGAAAGTTTCGGAACCCTTTGAAATTAATTATTTAATCAGGCTGCACCTTTAACGGCGACACCCTTTTCAACAAGGAAATCTTGCAGTTCTTGCTGCTGGAACATTTCGCGCACGATGTCGCAACCGCCCACAAATTCGCCCTTCACATAAAGTTGCGGAATAGTCGGCCAGTTCGCATATTCCTTGATGCCATTGCGCAGATCATCAGAGGCGAGAACATTAATGCCTTTATAGGCCACGCCGACATGATCCAAAATCTGCACGACTTGGCCGGAAAAACCACATTGCGGAAAATCCGGTGTGCCCTTCATAAAAAGCACGACGTCGCTGGACTTCACTTCGTTGTCAATCCAAGAATTGATGGCGGACATGGCGGGATTCCTTTCAAACGGGGTCAAGGCCCGGGAATTGATTTGGTTACTAAATAACAAGGCGAGGGCGACAAAACAAGGTGGGGAATGGTGACGAATTGTCTAAGTATCTGTCCAATAATGCAAATCCACGGCCATCTGGCTTGGTTTTCTTCCGCTTTCGGTGCTCACGAACTTAAGTTCGCTCCGCTCCAGATCTCAATAATCGCACCATATGACTCGCGGCTTTGAATTCTTGAACAGACACTGAGATCGCAAGTCGGCAACGCCATGCCATTCGTGCCCGGAACTAAGGGCCGGACCAAGAAACCTGTCAGCGTTCGACGCGCGGTCAACTTTTACGACGTGTCGAGTGGTGAATAGACATCAAGCGCGAGGGCATGGCACTCGCGCAGAACGTCGTCTACCTCGTGAACGGCGCGCTTGCGATGACCGGGCGGGCGTCCGGGGCGAAAGGGCGATAGACGCCCGCGTTTGACCGGTCCTTGGTCCTCTCGTGCCCAATGCTGCCGCGCCAACCAGCAGGCAAGCCGGCGTGCCTGTCTCGGCAAATTGTCCAATGCCCGCTTGAGTGCGTACAGCCGGCGGCACAGGCGGTCCGCACTGATCGTCTCTGGCCGCGGGAGGATCCGCACAGCAACAAAGACCGGATCGTAAAGACCCGGGACGCTGATGCGCGGCAATGGGCATGATGCCAAGACTCCGGCATGAGGTGCCGGGGCATAAAATGAAAAACGCTTGAGCGGATCAATGAGAAGAAAGGCGGGCGTGTGCGCATCGGCGTTGCGCGGGATAAGGCCCGAAGGGGCACTCCGCTCAATTCGCGCCGCCAGAACAAGCCCCCGCGCAGCGATGATGACAAGACGCCTAACAGCGGATTCGGCGGGCCGCAACACAAGCAGCACTGCGCGATAGATATGTCGCGGTAACGTGACCACCATTTTGTCTTCCACCAGACCGGCCATGACAAACAGCGCCGCGAGAATGCGCAGCAGCTGGTTACGATTGCGCTCGATGGCCATTGCCCAGTCCATGGATTGCCTATCCGGTTTCAAAACAAACTGGCGGCATGATGGGAGGGGATTGAGTGAGGAGGATCGGTATTTTTGAGGAACGTGGATAATGCCATGAAAACAATGGGAACTATTTCAATGCGATTGAGATTTTGTCCCTCGAATTGGCTCCCGCCGCACCCGCGCTTCCCCCTCATCTGCAATTTCTAAGAGATAACCCGCCGTCTCGCCTTGCTCCGCGAGACAATCGTCTTGCGGCGGCTTACTTGTTTTTTGGCGGGGCGCAGGAGTTTTTCGATGGCGCGGATAGTTTGGGTCGCGGTCTTAGGGCGGGCGCGGCGTCGTCTGCGGCGGGTGAGCTTGCGATTGGCTTTGCCAAGAAGGTCCTTGAGCGTATCCGCTGCAACGCCTTTGAAGAAATCTCCGAGAGTACTCATGATTCTTACTCCGGCACCGACGTCTGTAGCGCCAGCGCATGCAGGACGCCGCCCATATTGCCTTTGAGGGCAGCGTAGACCATCTGGTGTTGCGCCACGCGGTTTTTGCCGCGGAAGCTCTCGGCGACGACTTCGGCGGCGTAGTGATCACCGTCTCCGGCGAGGTCGCGGATTGTCACCTTGGCATCCGGGATGCCGTCTTTGATAAGTTTTTCAATGTCGTGCGCGGCCATGGCCATCGTTAAAATTCCTTTCAGGAATTCATGTATCGCGGAAACCACGACTCATGCGCCGATTTCAGCGTTTGGACAGGTATGGCGCGAGAATTGCCGAGTTTCAATTCATTCCCACCGGTATTGCCTATCCACGGCGCGAAAATTACAGCTGCCTCAGTGCGAGCCAGCACTTGGTCCAGTGTATCGCGCTTGACGGTCACCACGTAGCGACTTTGGTCCTCGCCGAAGAAGGTGGCGAGGGGGGAATGGCCGTTGACTTGATTGACCGTTGCGCCGATGCCGGAAGCCATGGCCATTTCGGCAAGTGCGACGGCGAGGCCGCCATCCGAACAGTCATGCACAGCCGTCGTAAGGCCTTCGCGGATAAGGGCCCGAACGAGGAGGCCGACTTTCTTCTCATGCACCAGATCGACATGCGGTGCAGGACCATCGGTGCAGTTATGCACGTCGCGCATAAAGACAGATTGCGCCAGATGCGTGCCCCAAGCCGATGGTGCGCCGATGAGGAGGATCGCATCGCCTTCGCCCGCAAAGCGGATGCGGGCCATTTTTGACCAATCATCCAAGAGGCCGACGCCGCCGATTGTCGGGGTTGGCAGGATGCCCGTGCCATTGGTTTCGTTGTAGAGCGAGACGTTGCCGGAGACGATGGGGAAGTCGAGCGCGATGCAGGCTTCGCCAATGCCCTTTATGGCGAAGACCAATTGCCCCATGATTTCCGGACGCTCGGGGTTGCCGAAGTTCAGATTGTCGGTGGCGGCCAAGGGTTCCGCGCCGACTGCATTCAAATTACGCCAGCATTCGGCCACTGCCTGCTTGCCGCCTTCGAACGGGTCGGCTTGGCAATAGCGCGGGGTCACGTCGGAGGAGAATGCGAGTGCTTTGGTCGCGTGTCCTTCAACCCGGGTAACGCCGGCGTCGCCGCCGGGCAATTGCAGCGAATTACCTTGGATCAGCGTGTCATATTGTTCCCAAACCCAGCGGCGGGAGGACTGGTTGGGCGAGCCGACAAGTTGCAGTAACGCCTCGGCGACATCGGTTTCAGGAATGTCGTCGGCGGAAAGCGCCGCTTGCTTGGTGGGTGCGATCCACGGCCGGTCATATTCCGGCGCTTCGTCGCCGAGTTCCTTGATCGGGAGATTCGCAACTTCCTCGCCTTGGTGGATGACACGGAAGCGCAGGTCATCGGTGGTTTCGCCGACAATGGCAAAGTCCAGCCCCCATTTGACGAAGATGGCTTCGGCCTGTTTTTCTTTTTCTGGACGCAACACCATGAGCATGCGCTCTTGGCTCTCGGAAAGCATCATCTCGTAGGCGCTCATCTGATCTTCGCGCACTGGCACTTTGTCGAGATCAAGCCGGATTCCGAGATCGCCCTTGGCGCCCATTTCAACCGCCGAGCAGGTCAGCCCTGCCGCGCCCATGTCTTGAATGGCAATGACCGCGCCGGAAGCCATGAGTTCGAGACAGGCTTCGAGCAGGCATTTTTCGGTGAACGGATCGCCGACCTGAACGGTCGGGCGTTTTTCTTCAATGCTATCGTCAAATTCTGCTGACGCCATGGTCGCGCCGCCGACGCCGTCGCGTCCGGTTTTTGCGCCGAGATAGACGACAGGCAGGCCGACGCCGGAGGCGATAGAGAGGAAAATGGCGTTAGACTTGGCAAGACCCGCAGCAAAAGCGTTGACGAGGCAGTTGCCGTTATAACTCGGATCGAATTCCACTTCGCCGCCGACGGTTGGCACGCCAAATGCATTGCCATACCCGCCAACGCCAGCCACGACACCGGAGACGAGATGCTTGGTTTTCGGATGTGATGGCGCGCCGAAGCGCAGCGCATTCATCGTGGCTATCGGGCGCGC
>JANOYJ010000159.1:0-3244 GCA_031428815.1 Phyllobacterium sp. | reverse complement strand
GACGGTGATCCCGGCACCATAGGCTGCGCCGATACCGGCGGCCACTTCCTTCATGCGCGTCTCGGCAAAAATGCGCATTTCCTTTTGTAGCGTGCGCACAGTTCCGGCGAGTTCGGCTGCTGTTGGAATGACGTTGTGCGCATCACCGGCATGAAATTTAGTGACGGAAACCACCAAGGATTCGAGCGGATCGGCATTGCGGGAGACAATGCCTTGAAAAGCATTGACCAATTGCGTCGCAACAAAAATGGGGTCGATGGTTTTGTGCGGCATGGCGGCGTGACCGCCTCTGCCTTTGACGGTGATTGTGAATTCGTCGGTCGCCGCCATGATCGCGCCGGAGCGGATGGCGAATTTTCCGACGTCCAATCCCGGCATATTGTGCATGCCGAAGACTTTGGAAATATTGAATTTCTCCATCATCCCGTCGCGCACCATTTCGCGCCCGCCCGCGCCGCCTTCTTCCGCGGGTTGGAAAATCACAGCGACGGATCCGGCAAAATTCCGGGTTTCGCACAGATGCCGGGCGGCACCGAGCAGCATCGACGTATGCCCGTCATGGCCGCAGGCGTGCATTTTGCCTGGGGTCTTTGAGGCATGCAGCAGACCGGTCGTCTCCGTGATAGGTAAGGCGTCCATATCGGCACGAAGGCCGATTGTCGGCCCCTTAGCCTTCGATCCATGAATAATGCCGACAACGCCGGTGCGACCGATCCCGGTCACCACATCGTCGCAACCGAAGCCTCTCAGCTTTTCGGCGACAAAGGCCGCTGTTTGATGCACGTCATAGAGCAGTTCCGGGATTTGATGCAGGTGGCGACGCCAAGCGGAAATTTCAGGCTGCATTTCCATGGCGCGGTTTAGAAGGGGCATGTCTCACCAATTCGTGATTATTGTCGGGTGTGGCATCCCGGTCTCTGCCATTTCAGCGCCACATAGGATAGATAGGCGCAAAGCAGGGCGGCGTGAAGCCTTCACATTTTTTCATTTGGGCATAGACGGGCAAAATGATCGTTTCGACCATAAAGACTATGCGTGGGGCTTTTGTGGCTCTGGCTGCGGGTGCAGCGCTTCTGATGCCTATGGCGGCAGACGCCGGGACGTCGATCCTGTTTGATGCGGGAACTGGTAAAGTTCTGGCGGCAGAAAATGCGTTTCAGCGTTGGTACCCGGCCTCGCTTACCAAGATGATGACGGCCTATATCGCTTTTAAAGCGTTGAAAACAGGTCAATTGACCAAGACATCTCCAGTCAAGATCAGCGCCAATGCCGCCAAGCAACCGCCGAGCAAAATGGGCTATAAGCCGGGCAATGTACTCAATCTCGACAATGCGCTTAAAATAATGCTGGTGAAATCAGCCAATGACATAGCTGTCGCAGTCGGCGAAGCAGTCGGGGGCAAGAACTATGCGGCCGTCATGAACGCTGAGGCAAAGCGGCTTGGGATGACGGGCTCGCACTGGACCAATGCCAATGGTTTGCATTCGCCCCAGAACTATTCGACGGCGCGTGATTTGGCGATTTTGGCTTATGCGCTGCGCAGTGAATTTCCAGAATTCGCGTCGTATTTCAGCATTGAGGCCATCAAGTACGACGAACATTTGCAGCGAAACTACAATATTCTCCTCGGGCGCTTTGACGGGGCGGATGGAATGAAAACCGGCTTTGTCTGCGCCTCCGGCTTCAATCTTGTGGCTTCTGCAACGCGCAACGGGCGCACGCTCGTCGCCGTCGTTCTGGGCGCAACGAGCCAAGAGGAACGCGCGGAGAAGGCTGCCGCTTTGCTTTCAAGAGGATTTTCCGCATCGAATTTGGGAGATGCCACGCTTGCGAGCTTGCGTGCGTCCGATGGCGCTCCAAAGGCGGCTTTGGATATGCGTGGCACGGTTTGCACAAAGGGTGCGCAGTCGGATCGCTGGGACGGACGTGACGTTGAAGGGCGGATGAAAATTAATTCGCCCTATATCAAAGCCATGACGCGCGAGCCGCAGACAGTTCTGGTCGGACTTGGGGGCGCGACGGGGCCGGGCAGCGCGGCTGACGATAATATCGAGCTTGCTGATGTGCCGATCCCGACGCCGCGCCCTTTGCGTGTCGGCCAAGAGATTGTGCCAATGGCATTAACGGGCGAGGCCAAGCTGCGTAAAGGCATGCCGCTACCAGACGCCGCGAGTAATTGAGCGCCATGTTTCCTATCCCTGTTTCGATTGTCACCGGCTTTCTCGGCTCAGGCAAAACAACACTTCTCAACCGCCTACTCAAAGATCCCGCCCTGAAAGACACGGCCGTCATCATCAACGAATTTGGTGATGTCGGCATCGATCATTTGCTGGTCGAGCAAAGCAGCGACGGGATCATTGAGCTTTCAGACGGATGCCTTTGTTGCACGGTGCGCGGCGAGTTGGTCGACACGTTGGCAGGGCTGATTGACCGTTTGCAGTCAGGCAAGATCAAGGCACTGAGCCGCGTTGTGATCGAGACCACCGGCTTAGCCGATCCTGCGCCGGTATTGGCCGCGATTATGGGGCATCCGGCGCTGGTGCAGGCATTTCGCATTGATGGCGTTGTGACGCTGGTTGATGCGGTGAATGGTTCGGCGACGCTGGATAATCATCTTGAGGCGGTCAAGCAGGTGGCGGTTGCAGACCGGATTGTTTTGACCAAGACGGATTTACCTTCGGCAGATCCAGAAATTGTTGCGCGGCTGAAACGACTTAATCCGGGGGCTCAGATTCTTGTCGCTGATGGTGGGACCCGATCATCAATTGGATTACGACGGGCAGGACCGGCCGATGCGGACGCTGTCAAAAACCTAACCCGACATGCCTATGCGAAATGGGTAGATGTTATAAGACGCGAGCCGCGACCAATGTCGGCGAATTATACCCTTGCTGTCCGCGACCATTGGATTGATCTTCTTGAAGAAGAGGGGACTTTGGTGGCTCTTATCGAAATGATCCCGCATCCAGATCATTTGTTGATTGAGAATTTGGCAGTCGATAGTGCTCATCAATTCAAGGGTATCGGTTCTGCGTTGCTTGCGCATGCCGAGGATGTCGCCCGCCAAGCGGGTCTTGGAGAATTGCGGCTTTATACAAATGCCGCGTTTGAATCCAATTTGGCGTTCTATTCCAGCAGGGGATTTCAAGAAGCATCGAGGACTGCATTGCCCGATGGTGGAACAAGGGTGACTTGTGGGTTGCCGGTTGCCGCTGGTTTTGTTTTGTGGTGTGTTGGGTGTGTT
>JANOYJ010000158.1:0-4447 GCA_031428815.1 Phyllobacterium sp. | reverse complement strand
AGCCATATCGCCAACAACCTTTGACGACGGCGTGACTTTCACAATATCACCGAACATTTGATTCACATCGGCATAGGCTTGCGCCACTTCGTGCCAACGGGTCTCGAGGCCGAGCGAGCGGGCTTGTTCCTTGAGATTGGTGAACTGCCCGCCCGGCATTTCATGCAAGTAGACTTCCGAAGCCGGACCCTTAAGATCACTCTCGAACGCCGCGTATTGCGTGCGCACTGCTTCCCAATAAAATGAGATTTTGCGGATTGATAGCGGGTCCAACCCGGTATCTCGATCCGTGCCGCGCAATGCTTCGACGATTGAGCCCAGACAGGGCTGTGATGTATTGCCAGACAGCGCATCCATCGCACAATCAATAGCATCGACACCGGCCTCCACCGCCGCCAAAACCGTCGCTGCCGCAATCCCCGACGTGTCATGCGTATGGAAATGGATTGGGAGATCAGTGGACTCACGGAGCGCCTTGAACAGAACCTTCGCCGCCGCAGGCTTCAACAATCCGGCCATATCTTTGACGGCGATAATGTGCGCGCCCGCCTTTTGCAGGTCGCCCGCCAGCTTGACATAGTACTTCAGATCATACTTGGCGCGCTTCGGGTCGAGAATATCGCCGGTATAGCATATAGCGGCTTCCAAGAGCTTGTTCTCTTCGAGCACCGCATCCATCGAGACGCGCATGTTCTCAACCCAGTTCAGGCAGTCGAACACACGGAACAGATCAACGCCGCCCTTGGCAGCTTCCCGTACGAAATATTTGACGACATTGTCGGCATAATTTGTATAGCCAACGCCGTTCGCGCCGCGCAGCAGCATTTGCAACAACAGGTTAGGCGCGGCTTCGCGGATCAGCGACAGGCGCTCCCACGGATCCTCGGTAAGAAAGCGCATCGACACATCAAAGGTCGCGCCGCCCCAGCATTCCAGCGACAAAAGTTGCGGTAGAGCACGCGCATAGGTGCCGGCAATGTCGGCGATGTCCTTGGTACGCATGCGGGTCGCGAGCAGGGATTGGTGCCCGTCGCGCATGGTCGTGTCGGTTACCAGAACGCGCTTCTCATTGCGCATCCATTCGGCAAATTTCATCGGCCCGACTTTTTCAAGCAATTGCTTGGTGCCGTCGGGGATGCCCGCGCCATTGAGGTACGGCACACGCGGCAGCGCTGCGTCCTTTGGCGGACGCGCACGGCCTTTGGCTTCCGGGTGCCCGTTCACTGTCACATCGGCGATATAATTCATCACCTTGGTCGCGCGATCCTTGCGTTTGACCTGCTCGAATAGCTCCGGCGTCGTGTCGATAAACTTGGTCGTATAGGAGTTGTCTCTAAATTTCTGGTGCGTGATGATCGCTTCAAGGAACGTCAGGTTTGTCGCAACACCGCGAATACGGAACTCGCGCAAGGCGCGGTCCATACGGGCGATCGTCTCTTCCGGTGTCGGTGCCCAAGCGGTAACTTTTTCGAGCAGCGGATCATAAAAGCGCGTAATCACCGCGCCAGAATAGGCTGTGCCGCCATCAAGCCGAATGCCGAAGCCCGTCGCGCCGCGGTAGGCGGTGATGCGACCATAGTCAGGAATGAAGTTCTGCTCCGGGTCTTCCGTCGTGATGCGGCATTGCAGAGCATGGCCATTGAGCTTGATGTCTTTTTGCGCCGGAACGCCGGATTCGGGCGTGCCGATCTCTTTACCCTCGATGACGTGTATCTGCGCCTTGACGATGTCGATGCCGGTGATTTCTTCGGTCACCGTATGCTCAACCTGAATGCGCGGATTGACCTCAATGAAATAGAATCGCTCATTGTCGGCATTCATCAGGAATTCAACAGTTCCTGCCGCCAGATAATTGGTTTCGCGCGCAATCTTCAGCGCGTAGCCGCAGACTTCCTGCCGCTGCGCTTCGTTGAGATAGGGAGCAGGAGCACGCTCCACGACTTTTTGGTTACGTCGCTGGATCGAACAATCGCGCTCAAACAGATGAACGACATTGCCATGCCGGTCACCGATGACTTGCACTTCGATGTGCCGGGCCCGCTCAACCAGCTTTTCGAGATAGACCTCATCCTTGCCAAACGCCGCTTTTGCCTCGCGCTTGCCTTCCGTGACTTCACGCTCAAGCTCACTCTCTGCACGGATTGTGCGCATACCCCGCCCGCCACCGCCCCAAGAGGCTTTCAGCATCAGAGGATAGCCAATACTCAGCGCCAGTTTTTTCACTTCACTCATGTCATCCGGAAGTGGTTCCGTGGCTGGAATAACCGGAACGCCAACCGAAATCGCCAAATCGCGAGCAGCGACCTTGTTACCCAGACGGCGCATCGTATCGGGCGAAGGCCCGATGAAAGTAATTCCTGCTTCAGCGCAGGCGTCAGCAAATTCGGGGCTTTCAGATAAGAGGCCGTAGCCCGGATGAACGGCATCCGCACCGGACAGTTTAGCGACCCGGATGATCTCCGAAATCGACAAATAACTCTCAATCGGGCCCATATCCTTTTCAAGATGGTCACCACGTCCGACTTGATAGCTCTCGTCCGCTTTAAACCGGTGCAGCGCGAGCTTGTCTTCCTCAGCCCAGATCGCCACGGTTTTCATGCCAAGCTCATTGGCGGCCCGGAAGACGCGGATAGCGATTTCAGACCGGTTGGCGACAAGTATTTTGGAAATCAGCACTGACTAAACTCCGGCATAGAATGTCCAAACGACAAGGACAAAGCTGCCCCTTGCCGTCTTTCCAGAAATTATTAGCCTGCATTTTGTTGCAGTGCAAACATTCTGTGCGCAGTGCACATTTGCCCAAAATTTAATCATAAAAAACCCGCCCGTGTTGCCACGGACGGGTCATCAATCACGCCAGCCTAAGTCGGCAGATGATTATTACTTGGCGTTTTCAACGTATGTAAATGTGCCATCGGCCTGCTTGGACCATGTGTACATGACATAATCTGGACGGGTGATGTCACCCTTTTCATTGTAGCCGATGTCGCCGATTGTTGTTGTCCATGGGCCTGAGGCCTTGATGGCAGCAGCAACAGCCTGCGCGTCATCCGACTTGCCGACCTTATTGGCGGCAGCAGCAACGATTTGCAGAGCAGCATAGGAGTACAATGTGTAAGCTTCAGGCTCGAAACCGGCAGCGCGGAACTTCTCAACGAGAGCAGCAGCGGCTGGGTTCTTGCGTGGATCTGGAGCAAACGTCATCAATGTGCCTTCGACAGCAGGACCTGCAATCGAGGACAATTCGTTGGACACGATGCCATCGCCCGACATGAACTGGAGCTTGACGCCCTGGTCCGCAGCCTGACGCATCATGAGACCGGCTTCAGTGTGCAGGCCGCCCCAATAAACGAACGTTACGCCGGCATCTTTCATCTTGGTGATGAGGGCCGAGAAGTCCTTGTCACCAATGTTGACGCCTTCATACATGGCTTCCGTAACGCTAGCGGCGTTCATTGCCTTCTTGGTTTCGTCGGCAAGGCCCTGACCATAAGGTGTCTTGTCGTGAATGACGGCAATTTTTGCGTCTTTGAAGTTGGCGGCAATATAACCACCGGCTACCGCACCCTGCTGATCGTCACGACCACAAGTACGGAATGTGTTCCAGAGGCCACGCTCGGTGAGCTGTGGGTTGGTTGCCGACGGCGTGATAACCAGAATGCCGTTTTCTGCATAAACGTCAGAAGCTGGAATGGTTACGCCCGAGTTGAAGTGACCGACAACGTATTTCACGCCATCAGCAACGAACTTGTTGGCAACCGAAATGCCCTGCTTTGGATCGGAAACGTCGTCGCCGATGGTCAGCTTGATCATTTCGCCATTGATGCCGCCAGCGGCATTAATGTCAGCAGCAGCCTGTTCAGCGCCCTTCTGGAGCTGAGCGCCGAACGCGGCGTTCGGACCAGTGATTGGACCGGCAACGCCGATCAGGATGTCAGCATAGGCCGCACCGCTAAATGCCATCATGGCAGCGAGCGCAACGCCTGAGAATAGAGACTTTTTCATATGGTAGCTCCCATTGGTTTTCTGGAGGTTTTTAGCCCCAACGGCGATTGCCCGCCGCTTGGAGGCGAAGTTTGCCGATTTCCCGGCAAATGTCACGTTGATTCGTAAGGGTTTTCATCCAAAAGCCCCCCGATCAGCTGTTAATCTTAATTTAGCGATTTCTCCACGACAGCGGTGAGGCCTTTTCATAGAGCCAGTGATATTGCGTGGTCATCTGGTTGGTGCGTTTCACCTGATAGCCGAGCCATGCGACAACAATAAGAACCAGTGTATCCAATGCGTAATGTGGAAAACTGAACATCGTTGCCTCGTAAAGGGCAAAGTGAAGAAACCGCACACCGCAGCCGAGCAAAAGTATGTAAAAGAGAAGTGTCGGCAGACCGCGCCATGTTTGGGCGCACGATTTTCCGGTGACCCAAGCTGCGCCACAGGCCAGCAGGAA
>JANOYJ010000157.1:0-2142 GCA_031428815.1 Phyllobacterium sp. | reverse complement strand
CACGTCCTTCGGCTCTTGCATCGGTGCGCCCTCCACCGCCTAACTCGTGTCTATGCCGGGCGGCCTAACACCGGCATCCGGTCGGCAGGCGTGGGCGGCGAGTAAATCTTCTTCGCCCCAATCGGATGTCAGTGCATTTATCCGTATGACGAGCTTGGCGTTTGTCGCAGGACGGGTTTTGAACAGTCGCCGCAAATTTTCTCGTGCCCCCTCTTTTGTCTCCGGCGCGACAGCATCTTCCAAATCGAAAATCACCGCGTCCATTGAAAGCGAGACGATCTTCGCCAATGCTTTTTCATTATTAGCCGGAACATACAGCACGGAACGGAGGAGGGAGGGGTGCAACATCATGTTCTTTTCCTGAAAACGCCAGGAAAAGGCAAGGGTGCCGCTTGAAGCAGAGATAAAAAGCTGGTTCTGCTGAAACTTGGAGACAAAGATGCAGCATTTCGACGTGGCAATCATTGGCGGGGCGATTTCCGGAAGCGCGGTTGCTTGGCACCTGAAGCAGATGGACTTTCAAGGTTCGGTAGCGTTGATCGAACGCGATGCGAGCTTCAAGCAAGCGGCAACGGCGTTGTCCTGTTCCGGCATCCGTCAACAGTTCAGCCAAGCAGAAAACATCCGTCTTTCTATGGCCAGTCTCGCCATGATCCGGGCGATAAATGCCGGACATGAGACGCCAATCATTACGTTCAAGGAAAACGGTTATCTGGTTCTGGCTTCTGAGGCCGGGTTGCCAATCCTCAAGAGCAATTTCATTACTCAACGCGCCGAGAACGCGGATGTCGTGCTTGAAGACGCGGCTGCCTTGGAAATCCGGTTTCCATGGTTGAACATCGACGGAGTGGTGGCAGGGACGTTTGGTGTTTCCAATGAAGGTTGGTTCGACGCACTGGGCCTCACCCAGTATTTTCGCAGCGACCTGAAGAAGGCTGGCGCGACGCTTATTAGCGGCGCGGTCAGCGCCATCTCGCGCAGAGGCGCAAAAGTTGAGACCGTTACCCTCGCCGACGGCACAGTGATGTCAGCAGGTCATGTCGTCATCGCTGCCGGTCCGCAGGCCGGGGATGTGGCCGCGCTTGTCGGTGTGCCTCTCCCGGTTGAGCCGCGAAAGCGCTCGGTCTTTATCTTCAAGGCGGAGCAAAATATCCCCGACATGCCACTGGTCGTTGATCCAAGCGGCGTCTATGTGCGCCCGGAGGGCGACCGGTACATTACCGGTGTATCGCCGCCGGAAGATCAGGATAGGCGCGCTGCGGATAATGACTTTGATCCGCAATGGAATGAGTTTGAAGAAGTGCTGTGGCCCGTGCTTGCCAACCGCATCCCTGCTTTTGAGGCCATTCGTTCCGAGGGCGCATGGGTCGGGCACTATGACTACAATGTTTTGGACCAAAACGCCGTGATCGGGCCGCATCCGGAAATTTCAAACCTGCACTTCATCACGGGCTTTTCCGGCCATGGCGTGCAACAAGCACCGGCGGCAGGACGCGCGATTGCTGAAATGATCATGACCGGCAAATACCAGACATTGGATTGCTCGGCATTTTCCTATGAACGGATCATGGCCAACCGGCCCTTCTTCGAACTGAATGTGATTTGACCGGGCGCTTCGAACAGGTTAGCTTTCATCATCGCAACCATTCGGCCCAAGGGAGGATCGTTACATGCCCATTGCCATCACCCAACCGGCTGGCCGGATTGCGGGCGCGTAGCCTCAACACCTTGGCATCCCGCCAAACTTTCCCGTCAGCCTCTGACCTGAACCCGCAGCCAGATTATTGCTGCGCTGCGTTTTTCTCTTGCTGAATTCGGGATGACAAAATTGGAAAATTCGACAGAAGATAATCTGACATTGGCTGACTATGGATGGTCAGCTCATTTTGATACCGCCGCCGCAAAACTTAACTTGGCAAACACCGTGCCCGTTCGGGTGACGGCCGTGCACCGGGACGCGTTGGATGTGGCCGGGCCGGACTTCTCCGGTCGTATCCTCACGACCTATCAGCGGCCGGGCGACGGTGAGGTGCCGACAGTCGGGGATTGGCTTGCATTTGAGCCCAAGGGTTCGAAAATCGCGGCGATTTACCCGCGCACCAGCCTGTTTAAGCGCCGGAACGCTGGCAACACCTCGCGCAG
>JANOYJ010000156.1:0-6049 GCA_031428815.1 Phyllobacterium sp. | reverse complement strand
GGCCAGTCTTGATGTCGATACGGTGGAGGCGATCAAGGCGGCCGGTGGTTCCCTAGCGCTCTGACCGGCGCTCCAACTTCGCGGCATTCATACAACGGTCCGAGCAATATTTGACATTTTCCCACGTTTTTTCCCACTTTTTGCGCCAAACCATGGGCTTTCCACAATGAAGACAGGGCTTTTCAGGCAGATGCTGTTTTTTGATGCTTGTCGGCATGCTTGAGTAATTAGCGCTGACCGTTCTGAAAACAACAAAGGCCGCCCATATTGGACGGCCCCTGTCGCTTCGTTATTTTTGGTCTTTTTAGAAGATGAAGTCGTCGGCAAACAGGTTCGCCGCGTGGACGCCGTCGAGATGAATGTCCCCGCCCGCAACGTGCAAGGTGATACCCGAACCGTCATCGGTCGCGGTTGACATTAGGGTTGCGAAGTCGGCGACGCCTTGGCTTTGCAGCCAGATGCGGTCTGTGCGGCCAAGACCGGCTTGGAAGCCATAGAGGGTATCCGAACCGAAGTTTAATGCGAATTCGAACACGTCTTGTCCGGCATCGCCCCACATCGCGTCATTGCCGGCGCCACCGACCAAATAGTCATTGCCCGCGCCGCCGTGGAGTTCATCACCACCGTCATTGCCGACGAGACGGTTAATTGCATCGTTGCCAAAAATGACGTCATTGAACTTTGATCCATAGACGAACTCGACGTTTCTGAAGGTGTCGCCGGTTGCCTCGCCGCCTGTTCCGCCGGTAACAAGCGACAGCGTGACGCTTTCTGTTGCCGTTTGATAATCTGCGGCATCGCGATCACCCAAGCCTCCGTCCAAGACGTCCCCACCACCGCCGCCGACTAGAATGTCATTGCCTTCACGGCCGGAGAGAATGTCTTTACCCGCACCACCGAACAGCCGGTTATCGCCTGCGCCACCGGTTAGCTTGTCGTCGAAGCCTGATCCCGTGACATTTTCGATATTTTTCAAGACATCGCCTTGGGCTTCGCCGCCAAGGCCAACGCCTGTTGAGAGATTGACGGTGACGCCGTAGTCGGACCACGAATATTCAGCCGTGTCGACGCCGTCGCCGCCATCCAGTGTGTCGGCCCCATAACCGCCGAACAACACATCGTTGCCGCCCAAGCCGACCAGATTGTCGTCGCCAAGGCGGCCGACCAGACGGTTGATGCCATTGTCGCCGGTCAAGATGTCGGCAAAGTTGGAACCATGCAGATATTCGATGCCGGTAAGCGTATCGCCTTGTGCGCTGCCGCCAAGCCCTGCGCCCGAAAGGAGATTGACGGTCACACCTGAGACCGAGTCGACATATTCTGCCACGTCGTCAGTACCTGCGCCGCCATCGATAATGTCCGCGCCTGATCCACCAGTGAGAAAATCCTTGTCATTGCCGCCAGAGAGCGTGTCGTTGCCCGCGCCGCCATCCAAGCTGTCTGAACCATCCTGGCCAAAGAGCTTGTCAATGCCGATATCGCCAAAGAGCTCGTCGTCGCCAAGGCCGCCGTCGAGCGTATCATCGCCGCCGCCGGAATAAATGGTATCGTTGCCGGCATTACCGTTGGCGACATCATTGCCAAGGCCGCCGTTCAGGAGGTCGTTGCCATCGCCGCCATTCAGCGTGTCATTTCCGGCATCGCCCATCAGCGTGTCATTGCCAGCGCCACCGTCGAGCAAGTCAATGCCGTCGCCGCCATTGAGCCTGTCCACACCAAGATCGCCATAGAGCTTATCGTCTCCTAGACCGCCGTTGAGTGTATCATCGCCGCCACCTGAGAAAATGGAATCATTGCCCACATCGCCGTTAGAGACGTCGTTGCCAAGACCGCCGTTCAGCGTGTCCGCGCCATCGCCGCCGTTCAGCGTGTCGTTGCCAGCATCTCCCATCAGGGCATCATCACCGAGACCACCATAGAGCTTATCAAGACCGTCACCGCCATTCAGCGCGTCATTTCCGGCATCGCCTTTCAAGGTATCGTCGCCAAGATCGCCAGACAGGATGTCAATGCCATCGCCGCCGGAGATGACGTCATTGCCACCATCACCCCAGATGGAGTTTGCAGCGGCATTGCCGGTTAAGGCGTCGCCAAACAGCGAGCCGTATAGGTTTTCGATGAGGCTTAGTTTGTCACCGGTCGCATGTCCGCCGGTGGCGGAATTGGCTAAGAGATTGACAATAACGGCTGCGTCTGACGACCGATAGCTCGCGGTATCAATGCCAGCGCCGCCATCGATATCGTCTTTGTCTGCACCGCCTTCCAGTGTGTCGTCGCCATCATTGCCGTAAAGACTATCTTTATCCGCATTACCAGAAAGGTTGTCGTTACCCGCGCCGCCGTTCAGAGCATCTTTACCGTCGCCGCCGAGCAGATTGTCGTTTCCTGCATCGCCGGACAGGGTGTCATTATCCGTGCCGCCGTCGAGAAGGTCACTGCCGTCGCCGCCGATGAGGGTGTCGTCGCCGGTTTCGCCGAACAGACTGTCATCGCCGCCGCGACCGTCAAGCGTATCATTGCCACTGCGGCCCCAGAAACTGTTTGCTTCCGCGCCACCATAAAATTTGTCGTTGTTTGATCCGCCGATCAGATTTTCAATGCTGATGAACGTATCTTTGTATTGCGATGTGCCAGATACGAGGTCGATCTCATGCGCGTACTTCCCGACAGAAGTGTCATCGATTTTATAGATATCGACGCCCGCGCCGCCTTCGTAATAGTCACCGTTGACGTCGTCCCACGCCGCAAGGAATGTGTCGTTGCCATCACCGCCATAGAGTTTATCGGTGCCATAATTGCCGGCCAGAATATCGTCGCCAGCGCCGCCATAGATGATGTCATTGCCAATACCGCCATCGATATTGTCGTTGCCGTCAAGCCCGTTGATCGTGTCCGCTTGAGCCGTTCCGAAAAGCACGTCATTGTTGATCGTGCCGTTGATTACTGGCATTTATTATAACCTTTGCATGTGCGTGTTTTCACGCGATTGCCTCATCCTATAAAGGAGAGGTTTAAATCCAGTGTTTCGTAAATTGCTAAAATTGCAACAAATTCAATAGGTTAAACAGAAGTTAACAAAGCCGGATGCAATTTTAGTGAAAGACATTATCGAATGCATTGCGCCCCCGACGCCGGAACGACTGCCGGGCGTCGGCAAATTTCATGATCGAGAGAAATCTGCATTTGCTTATCTGTTCGTCGAGCGCGCTAATTCGCTGTTGCTTTTGAGTGTTGCAAGGCTGGCATCAATCGCGGCGAGTTCAGCGGCGAGAGCGATGACATCGACTTCCGCGATGAGCTGTGTCGAGGCGAGTTCGACTCGGTCGCTGCCACGCAGGGCCGCCAAAGTTTCGCGCGCATTGTTTAAGGCACCGGCAATGGCCCCGTGCGATGTGGCAAGACCTTTGCGAGCCGATTCAACGGATTCCGCCGCGCGGTCTGACTGCCAGACAATGCCGGTATAGGATTCGCCCAAAGCGGCGACACGGGCTTGTTGCGCCGCTTCTTCGTAGCGCATACGGTTCGGGCTTATTGCACCAAAGCGCAGGCCAACAGATACCTTGCCGAAAAATTGCCCTGAACCTGAACTTGTCGTCAATACGTTACGATCGTTTGCCTGCCAGCCGGTTTCGACATTGACGCTCATCGCGTTCAGTGTGCGCATGCGGGCGTTTGATTCCTGCAGTTTTTGTTCGGCGAAACGCAATCGCGACGCGGCATTGGGAACGGTGAGGCCTTTGCCGCCTGCAATTGTCTCAACCTTCGCGGCTTCCACTTTGGCTTCCGCATGAGATTGGCGCACGCGGGCGAGGCGGGTTTCGATCATGGATGCTTCGGCGGCGGTGATGTCACCGCTATTCAGCAAGTCGCGCGATTGGGCGGCGACGGCATCCAGTTTGCCCATGGATTGGCTCAAATAGTTTGCCTTGGCCGCTGAACCCAAAGCGGTGTTGGATTGATTGGCGACCAGCAGCAGGATTGAAAGCGAGCCTTCTGACTGCTTCTGCTGGCATCGCAATTGCGCGACATTTTCCACTTCATTGGCCTTGGCAAAGTCCAAAAGGTTCATGCCGAGGCTGATGGATTTAGAACCGCCGTCAGATGCCGAGGCATTGAGCGTTGGGGAACGCAGGATGGAGGCCTCAGCCCCGGCATCTGCGGCGGTATAGTTGCACCATGCCGATCTTGGGGCGACGGGCGCCTTAGCGGCACTGTTCGTCACGGTCTTATCGATGGTGGCGGTTTTTTCGACCGGCGCGGCAGTTGGGGAAACAGAACCGGTCGCCTCGTTCCTGTGGAACGAAAATGTGTCCATGAGACGCAGCTTGCTGTTTGTCATGCATCCGGACAGCATTGAAGCGGTCAGCATAAGGGAGCAGGCGATCTTTGCAAGGTTAAAAGAAGAGCGGGCGGCGTTTGACATGGATGATCTCTTTCTTAGCTGCTTCTTGATTGGTCAGCTTGGCTTCGACGAATGAGCCGCGAACGGGCTTGTTAAAGAAGGGGTGGGTGGCGACGGTTTCACCGGCAATGGCTTTTCCGACCGTGCCGACATTCGAGCAGAAGAAGATGCCGATGGCGCAGGCATAAAGCGGTGCGCCTTCGACATACTGATCGGCGTTTTCATACGGCACGAAGAGGACGGTGATGTTCTGCTTGGCGGCGCGTGACAAAGGCGTCGCTTCGATTTCTGACATCGTGGTTTCGACGACAGTCAATGAATTGGAGAGGAGTGCGCCGCGCTTGACGGCATTGGCATTCTCGCCGGCTGCTACTGAGACGCTTTTGCGCACATCGTTGACTTGATTGAGCAATGGTACGAGATCCGCGCCGCCATTGGCAAATGACGTTGGCTTGTTGGACGCCACATTGCCGGAAAGCGCGTTCAATGCCTTAAGAGTTGAGGCCAAACGATTGATTTCGACTTCATTGGCGGCAATTTCGCTCTTGAGCAAAACTGTGCGGTGTGCGGCTTCGAGCTGCGCCAACTTGCCCGCATCAAAAGTGTTTTTATTGATGAGCCGCGCCTTGAAGTCACGAGTGAGATTGCCTTTGAAATCCGGGTTGACGCTGCCGGCACCATATTGCTTAAGCACTTTGTGCAGCGCCGCATTGAGCGCTTCAAGTTCGAATTTCATAGCGCTGCGCGTTTCGATCTCGGCACTGATTGTGCCCTCGATCATGTCAGCAAGTTCCTTGGCGCGATTGAGTTCGTCTTCCGAAGCGGTGACATTCTTGCGCGCATCGTCAATCTGTTCGTTGATCTGGTTCTTGCGCACATTGAGATCATTCATGTCGCGCTCAATCTTGGTGACGAGCTCGTTACCCTTGGAGAGGGTGATCGGGGCCGACCACTTATTCGAGATCAGAAAGAAGGCGATCATGATGCCGAAGGCGACAAAGGCTGTGAACAAGGCGGCGAGGATTGTCAGTGCCAAGTTCTTGTAAATCAGCGAATAGATGGGCGTCAGGCGCGGTAAAAGATTGGCCAGCCAATTGGCAGCCTCGCCTGTGCGTTCGATCATATCAGCGGGGGAGTGCGGCTGAACCGGTTCAATCGTTTCCGGCGCAGTTGATGAGGTTTCATGCGTCGCCTTGTTTACCGGCGCATAATCAAGTGCGTCGAGAACATCGGCGGTGCTGCTCCGGTTAGACAGGATGAAGAGGTTTTGCAGGTCAATCGCGACGCTTTGAGCAAAGTCATCGTTAACAAGCATAACGATGCGACCCTTGGTGAATTGGCGCGCTGACATGATGGCTAGTGATTGAAAATGCTCATCCTGGCGACAATCGACGAGGACCGCATCAAAGTGATTGGCGGAAATGGCGAGCAGTGCCTGGTCCTGTCGCTGCGCCGATTCAATGCGTGTGGCAGCAAGTATGCGGCCAAAGGCTTCGGCAAGCATATCGGCGTTCGGGCCGACAATCAGCAGGCCTTTGGCGCGTTCACCGGTTTGACCATCGATATTTTTGCGGCGCTCGACAATTTCTTCTTGGCGGACGGGGTTCATGCGGCCCCCGCTTTCGCCGGCGCTGGCTTTTTGCCATG
>JANOYJ010000155.1:0-5699 GCA_031428815.1 Phyllobacterium sp. | reverse complement strand
AATCACGTGATTTCAGTTCCTTCGACATGACGACATGCTGATTTGATCTAACTTTGCGACCGCAAGCTGGCGCGAATTTCGCTGTCGGTCAATTGGTAGCAGCATGGGCCAACATCAAGTTATATCACATCGTCATCGTGGAACTTTCGTCCTTCAGCGGTATTAGGTTGGATGGACGAGTTCGCAGCTCCACAAGGAATTTGATGATGACAAGAATTGTAACCCGTGACGGAACCGAACTCTACGCCAAGATTTGGGGCACGGGACGCCCGGTAATTCTGATGAGTGGTTGGCCTCTGTCCTCTGACAGCTGGGATGATCAGGCCATGGCAATTGCCGATGCCGGTATGTGCGCCATTGCTTATGACCGTCGGGGATTTGGCAGGTCCGATCAGCCTTGGTCCGGTTATGACTATGATACCCTCAGCGATGATTTAGCGGACGTTATGAAGTTTTGTGAAGCGAAGGATGCAGCGATTGTCGGCTTCTCCATGGGCGGCGGCGAAGTGGCCCGTTATATGTCGCGCCATAAGGGCAAGGATGTGAAGCAGGCAGTACTAATTTCATCAGTGGTGCCTTTCATGCTGAAAACCACTGACAACCCGAAAGGCACACCGCAATCAGCATTTGATGAGATGGCGACCGGCATGAAATCGGATCGCGCCCATTTTTTTGCAAACTTTTTTAAGGATTTTTACGGCGTTGGCATTTTTGAAAAAACCGTAAGCGACGAAGTGCTGGAATGGTCATGCGATGTGTCGATGATGGCAGGACTGAAACCCACCTTAGCGTGCGCCGAAGCGTTTTCGAGCACGGATTTCCGGCAGGATCTCAAAGCGTTTCAAGTACCGACACTGATTATCCATGGAACCGCAGACAAAACCGTACCTATTGACGCATCGGGTCGAGCGGCTGCTGCGGGTATCAAACACGCCAATCTGATCGAATACGATGGTGCTCCTCACGGACTGTTTGCCACTCATAAAGACCAGTTGACAAAAGACTTGTTGGCATTCTTGCTTCTTTGACATTCTGGCATATGGCCTGTTTGAAGAATGCGACGGGCTGAAGCCAGTAATCAAAGTCAAACACGTTATCCGCTTGGAAATCGGAACAGATCGCGATCCGGATCGGGACGGCCTTCGACGAGCGAGGTCAAAATCTGTGCCGCGATCATACTGAATGTGATCCCGTTTCCCCCAAATCCCATTACCGCATGCACATGCTTATGGTCTGCAAGGGTGTCGATGAATGGCAGTCCCGTATTGGTCGTACCAAAGGGTGCCGCCCAAGTGTACGCCGGTTTGCCAATTTCAACACCTGTGAGAGCTTGAAGTTTTTCAGCAATAACTTTCACCTTGCGTCTGCCCTTCGCGACATCCTTATGTGCCAAGGGATCCGCTTCATCTTCGCCACCCGCGATAATCCGCCCGTCAGGTGTGGCGCGAAAATAGAGATACGGGTCAGACGCTTCCCACACCAGAAAGTCATTGATCCAGCTTGGATAAATCGTTGCGGGGGCACTCGCCAGCGCCCACGTGGAAATCACTTGATGAGACTTGCTTTCTACCTCCCGAAGAAACTCATAACCCGATGCAAAGATGACATGCTCACCCGTCAACAGTTGGCCCTCACTTGTGGCCAAGACCACCCCGTCATTGGTCTCTTGAAAGTCTGTAATCCAGACCGGTGAAACCAACTCAGCACCATTTATCACAGCCGCCTTCAACATCCCTGCCGCAAGCTGCGCCGGGTTGGCGGAGGCAGACATCGAAGAGATAATTGCACCACTGCGCTCAATCCCAAAATCAGCGAACAATCTTGCCGCATCGCAGAAATCCGCCTCAATTTTAGCGTCATTTCTCGCGCCGATTTCTTTCTTGAATGCCCGCACTCCATACTCATCGCCCGCAAGATACAACGCCTTCTTGCGCTCCATGGAGCAGGGTATTTTGAGAGATTGCGCCAGATTGACGAGTGCACTCACAGCTTGAATTGACCGATGCCAAGCCCGGTTTGCTTTTTCGCTGCCAATTGTTTTGACAAGTTGATGAAGCGGAACATCTATCTCGTGTTGGATCATTGCCGTACTTGCCAATGTTGAGCCCCGGACAGGTTCGCGCCGGTCTACGACCAACACAGATCGTTTTCCATTAGCAAAAGCCTGTGCGCAAAGTGATCCGCTGATGCCGGCGCCAACAATAATGACATCGTAGTCGCGTCGTGCAGGTGTTTTTGCGTAAGTGACAGTGATTTGCCGCGTTGCTGCCCAAAGGGGCCGTGAAGTGTGCAATTCCCGCACTTTGGTCGCGGTCGCTTCTTTGCCTGTGGACGGCATGTCACCTTACCCGAAAAATATGGAAGTTGCGTTTGATAAAGTTTTGTAACTCTCAAAGCGCCGTTTCGTTCCATGAAACAACGTCGCGCCGTGACGGTACGCCTGCGCGCACGGAACCAAGTGTGGCGGTGGCTGTTATAGCGAAGTGCCCGACATGGATTCGTACTCAGCGCATTTGGAAACTGAAATGACGATCTGGAGTTTTGCCTGATGTTGTTAATAGAAGCAGTTTTCGCCAGAACTCACATTTCTGAATGGGACTTGGCCTTACGCCTGATAGTAGCCGTGTTGCTGGGTGGGCTCATTGGATGGGAGCGGGAGGCCAAGAGCCGTCCGGCAGGTTTGAAAACGCATATGCTCACAGCCTTGGCCGCCGCAGTCTTTGCCGTTGTAGCTCTTGAACTTGTGCACTGGGCGAAAATAAACGGAACGTCAGCGGACCCAATTCGCGCCATTGAAGCCGTGACGGCCGGTGTCGCCTTTCTCGCCGCCGGCACCATTATCCAGTCACGGGGCAAAGTGACGGGACTTACCACCGGCGCAAGCATGTGGCTTGCAGGAGCGATTGGTGTCGCCGCCGGCACGGGCCTTTACTCAATTGCGATTTATGTCGCTGTTCTGGCGTTTCTCATTCTCGCAGGACTTCAACGACTTTCGCAGCACATAAATCCGGAAGATGTGAAAGAGCGTCCTTCAGAAAGGGATAGCTCTGCTGACTCATGATCGTGGAGCCGCAATTAGGGTCAATCGCATGTCTGAATACGCGTAATTAACGCATCGACAACCCTTTGGAGCATTGCAAAGTCGTACGGTTTGGCCAGCATTGGCAGGTCAGCACCTTGCTCGCGTAGGGATTCAGAATATTCTCCAGAGGATATTGCAAAAGGAACACCACGGGCCGACAGCACCTCCGCGACTGGATCTGCTCGTTGTCCACGCAGGTTATAGTCTAGTATCACAGCATCTAAAGCTTCGCTCTCAATAAGCGCCAAGGCGTGTTCGACCGTGGCTGCCGGTCCTACTGCCTGGTGGCCGATTTCTGTCAGCCAATCTTCCAGCATCATCGAAATCAGCAACTCATCTTCCACGATTAAAATTCGCGCCAATTGTTGAACCCCCTTCACACGACGCAAACAAAAGAAATAAAGTGCATTTGTACCACATCGGTACAGTATCGCAGCGCACTTGCGCTCGAAGTGTGAACGGGTTTACCTGCCGCGTCCACCTTTTTCGTCAATGGGGTTAGGGTCAAAATGAGTTTGTTGAGGGTATGGATATCCAAAGCAAGCGCCGTTTTTGAGCGCCGCCCGCTTTGGCATCAACTGGCGTTTTTGGCTTTCGTCACGGCATTGCCACTGCTATTTTCATCATACCTTATGTACAAGCGTCTGGTCGCAAATGAGCGGCAAAGCACACTTCAGCAACTTTCTGTCAATGCAAAGACGTTGGCCGGGATGGCGGAAAACGAAATCGAAATTCATGCGGCTATTGCTACGACTTTGGCCCTTTCTCCCGCTTTGCAAAGGGGTGATCTGGCTGCGTTCTGGCGCGAGTCTAAGGGCGCGCTCCAATTCGTTCCTGGTTCGTGGATCGACGTCACCACGCCCGCGGGCAAAACACTGATGTCCACCCTTCAACCCTTCGGAACGTTGCTTCCCGACACTGCCGAGCCTGAATTGATAAAACGCGCCTTTGCGACGGGCCGATATCAAGTTGGGAACATGGTCGTGGGTCCCGTGTCCAACAAATTCCGTTCGGTTGTCGAGGTGCCGGTATTCCGAAATGGCGAACCTCTCTATTCCATTTCTATCGGTATGGAACCGTTGCGCTTTTTGAATGGCATGAAAGACAAATTCACCCACGGTGAAGTCGTAGCCATCCTTGATCGTGCTCGCAGGTTTGTTGCAAGAATTCCGGCCCATGACGAAAGAGTGGGGAGTTTGGCAAGCGAAGGCTGGCGCGCCGCCATTGAAAACTCCGCCGAAGGCTGGACAAGAAATCAGACTGTCGAGGGGCTTTGGAGTGTCACCGGCTATGCCCAGACGAAACACGGATGGACAACCGGCGTAGCCTTGCTTGAATCAGACATTCAAAGTCCACTCACCACCATCCTCCTATCGTCGCTGCTTATTTCGGGCGTTTTGGTGTTGTTGAGTATGTTTTTGGTGTTTTTGGTCGCGCGGCACCTCAGCGGCGGCATAGCCGGTATTGCTGCCGCCGCCCGAAAAGTGGGGGACGGGATTACGATTGAACCGTTGCCTGCACCATTTTTAGAGGCCCAGATTGTCGCCACTACCCTTGCTATGGCGTCAGCCGAACTCCAGCACCGCGACGAGCAGTTGAAACTTGCGAATTCTGAACTTGAGGCGAAGGTTACAGAACGAACGGCGGCGTTGCGAGCAGAAATGCAGCGGCGGGAAGAGGCGGAAACAATCTTACGGCAAGCTCAAAAAATGGATGCAATCGGCCAGTTGACAGGAGGCATTGCCCACGATTTCAACAACATGCTCACGATCGTCATCGGCAATCTTGACACTCTCCATCGCCGCCTCAAATCACTCGATAACGCGGGAGATTTTCAATCCCTCGTTGAGGCAGCGCTAGAAGGCGCTCGCCGGGCCGCGAAGCTCACCGATAGACTCCTCGCATTTGCCCGCCAGCAGTCATTGCAGCCGGAGGAACTCAATCTGAATGATCTGATCGGCAGCGTTTCAGAAATGCTGACCCGCACAGTCGATGAAACGGTCAAGATAGAGACTGTGCTGGGCGCCGGACTTTGGTCAACTTTCGCTGACGGAAATCAACTTGAGAACGCATTGATCAACCTAGCGATCAACGCCCGGGACGCCATGCCGGACGGGGGCAAACTCACGATTGAAACAGCCAATGCCTCCTTCGATGAAGAATATGTCAAACACTTCCCTGAATTACAGGCAGGGCAGTATGTCATGTTGAGCGTCAGCGATACGGGAAGCGGCATCCCTCCAGACCTGATCGATAAAGTCTTTGAACCTTTCTTCACGACCAAAACTGCTGATAAAGGCACCGGACTCGGACTTGCAATGGTATTTGGCTTTGTCAAACAATCCGGCGGACACATTAGGATGTATAGCGAGAGCGGGCTTGGAACGTTAGTCAAAGTGTACTTGCCGCGTCTGACCGAGACACTGGAACGGACGTCTCTTCCGCATCGCAAGCTCGCTCAAATTGCTGATGTACTGGCGCCACGTGCCCGCCCGGGTGAAACAGTCCTCGTTGTTGAAGATGACGAAGGCGTGCGCAACTACTCGGTTGGCGTGCTGGAGGAGCTCGGATACCATGTGCTTGCCGCAGAGAGCGGCGACGGCGCACTCGATTTGCT
>JANOYJ010000154.1:0-2756 GCA_031428815.1 Phyllobacterium sp. | reverse complement strand
AGTTCGCCAATGATGAGCCCGCTGCGACTAGATACGCCGCAGGCGATTGCGGCATTTCAGAAGTCGCGTGACGCATTGGGTCTCTCCGGCGGCATTTTAATCGCCAATCCGATCCCGCAGGAATTCGACATTCCGTTCACCGAAATGGCTGTTTTCATCACCAAGGCGCTGGAATCTGCCAGCAAAAACGGCGTCAAAGGCAAATCCGTGACGCCATATTTATTGTCGAAAATATTAGAGCTTACGCAAGGCCGCAGCCTGGTGGCAAACATTGCGCTCGTGGAAAACAATGCGCGCCTTGCAGCACGCATTGCCATTGCCTTGAAGGATTAGCTGATCGGCGAAATCTGAATTTCGACGCGCCGGTTCTGCGAACGACCGGCCTCATTCTTGTTCGATGCCACCGGACGGGTCTCTCCCGCGCCCTGCACATAGAAGCGGCGGCTATCGACACCCTGCGTCGACAAATACGTCGCGACAGACTGAGCACGGCGCTGCGACAGGTCGAGATTATACCGATCTTCGCCAGTAGAGTCGGTGTGGCCATAAACATCAACCAGCGACTGCTTGTACTTGTTGAGTACCAGCGCGACGGAGTTCAGGGTCGAATAGAACCCGGCATTCACCTGATCCTGATCGGTAGCAAACGTGATGTTGGACGGCATATTGAGAACAATCTGATCACCGACGCGCGTCACAGATACACCGGTGCCTTGCAACTGCGCACGAAGATCCGCCTCTTGGCTGTCCATAAATGCACCGATGCCGCCGCCTGCCAAGGCACCGATGCCGGCGCCGATCAGCGCATTCTTACGGTCATCGCCGCCGGCCAGCAGCCCGACGCCAGCACCAGCCAGCGCACCGAGCGCAGCGCCGCCGGCCGTCTTCGATACCTGTTGCTCGCCCGTATAAGGATTGGTGGTGGTGCAGGCGGAGAGATAAGCTGCGGCAAGAACCGCAAGAATGATTTGTTTCTTCATGATATTCCCCATTATTGGCACTGTGGCCAGAATCGTGTGTGCACAATAGACGAAAATGCGGCGGTAATACGATTTATTGAACGCGCCTGTTGCCGTCATTCCAAGTGACCACAACAAATTTTAGAAACGGCAGCTCCGAGAATATATAAGGCGGATTTGCCAAGGCCGACATCAGGCACACGCCCTACCAATCCTCATACGCCGGACATTCCGCAATCCGCGTCAGCTTGAAACTCTTATCGTCTTCACCCGGCACAAGGTCCGCATCGCTCGCTTCGCCGCCGCCGCATTCTGAGGACATGCTGATACCCCACATGTCGCCAAAATCGAGATTGACGCTGCCCGCCTCAGCACCCTTCTTCAGAAAGATCCCGCCGCCATCACAATCAATGCCACAGAATATTCCGCCATCATTGATCGAACATTCGCCGAGGCCGGATGCAAAATGCCTCTCACCTTTGCGTTTCACACGAAGGTCGAAGTAATAGTTGCGCTGGCCCTGCGGATAAGTCTCGTCGGCCTCGTGCGCAAAATAAGCGAGCCTGAATTCGATCTCGCGCACGCTCTGTTTCGGATGCGCCGCCATGTGCTTATCGTCATAGTCGCGCCTGAAACAAATATGCTCGCCCGGCACAGGCGGCAGGATTTCAGCAAGCGCCCCTTCCTTGCCGGGCTCAACCACACCGGCCATGGCGGGAGACGCGAGGAGAATAATTAAAGCAAAAAGAGCAAACCGCATGGGAGCCTCCCGTTGATGCACGGATGCTAAAGCCTTGCCCCTTGCGACACAAGATGCCGCCCGAAGGTATGAAACGCGCCGTTAACTCTCCCGTTTAACGCGAATTCAAGCCTGTTGCTGTATCAAAGCACAAATGTGCAAACTCGGGGGAATTCATCGTGCGTAAAATTATCGGTGCGGCTGTGCTGTATTTCTTGGCCTATAATTCGGGCGTTCTGCCGACAGGCACGTTTAACTCGAGCGGGCAGCCGACGCTCAGCGAGGCCAAATTCACGCCGCCGGTGCCAAAGCAGGTTCCGGGCAAACCCGCCAACGCCCCGCGCCCGGTGAAGGAAAATGTCGTTGCCTATTCCACCAAGGATGCGGCGATGAACGCGGCGAAGGTGCAAGGGCGCAAGACTTTGCCACGCTTTGAAACCATGTGGGCGGACCAGGCGCCCGGCACCTATTCGATCAAGTTTCCGCTCACACAAAACGGTAAGACCGAGCATATCTGGCTGCAAGTCGATCAGCTTTCCGGCGATGTCATTAAGGGCCGCCTCGCCAACCAGCCGGTCAACGGCACGAAATACAAGATGGGCCAGCAAATGAGCGTCGCCAAATCCGACGTCGAAGACTGGATGATCCGCAGCGGCAACTCCATCTGGGGTGCCTATTCCGCACGCGTCGCGCTCGCCGACATGCCGAAGGATCAGGCGGATGCGCTGCGGGTGATGTTCAAGGATTGAGCGGCGGTTACGCCACCTTCTTGCCCACCACATTTGCCACCCGTTCCGGATCGGCAGCGATGACTTTGAGATAGGCTTGGCTGGTGGCGTCCGGCTCACTGCGCCCCTGCTCCCAATCGCGCAAGGTGCCAAGCGGAATGGCAAAGCGGGTGGAGAATTCTTCTTGAGTGAGATCAAACGCCCGGCGCAAAATAAACACGCGCGGACGACGCTTGGCAGTGGCAAGCTCGGCTGGTGTCATTGGAGATTCAGACAGAGCTTCAGGGTCAATTCCAAGCGTCTTTTTGGACAACATATACATCCGTCTCC
>JANOYJ010000153.1:0-1917 GCA_031428815.1 Phyllobacterium sp. | reverse complement strand
CGCTTGATTTCGATCTTGGCCGGACGCGTTGCGCCGGTACGGACTTTCAGGCCGAAAGCAACATTATCCAGCACAGTCATGTGGCGGAACAGCGCGTAATGTTGAAACACAAAGCCGACATGGCGCTCTTGTACGCTCTTGCGCGAAGCGTCCTCGTCGCCGAAGAAAATCGCACCTTCGGTCGGAAATTCAAGCCCCGCAATGAGTCGCAAAAGCGTCGTCTTGCCGGAACCGGAGGGTCCCAGCAAAGCGATTAACTCACCGGAGCGAATGTCGAGCGTGACATCGTTGAGCGCCGGAAAATGCTCAAACTCTTTGCGGACATTTTTAACGCGCACTTCCATTCAGGCCGTATCCTAATGTTTTCTCAAGGCGGAAAGTTCCTCGCTATAGCGCATTTCCAGCAAGGTCTTCAGAACCAACGTGAAAAGCGCCAAAACGGCAAGGAGCGAGGCGACGGCAAAAGCCGCAACGAAATTGTATTCGTTGTAAAGAATTTCGATATGCAGCGGCATGGTGTTGGTGAGGCCGCGGATATGTCCTGACACGACGGAGACGGCTCCGAATTCGCCCATGGCACGGGCGTTGCAGAGCAAGACACCATAGAGAAGAGCCCATTTTATATTGGGCAGCGTCACATAGAGAAACGTCTGAAAGCCCGACGCGCCAAGCGACAGAGCCGCCTCTTCATCGGCGGTACCTTGCTCTTGCATCAACGGAATGAGTTCACGCGCGACAAAGGGGAAGGTCACAAAAATCGTCGCCAAAACGATCCCGGGCACGGCGAAAATCACCTGAATGCCTTGCGACTTCAAGATCGGTGCAAGAAAGCTGCCGGAACCAAACAAGAGCACGAAGACGAGGCCGGATATGACGGGTGAAACCGAGAAGGGCAGATCAATCATAGTTGTTAAAAACGCTTTGCCTTTAAACTCGTACTTGGCAATTGCCCAAGAGGCGGCGAGGCCGAAGACAAGATTGAGCGGCACCGCGATGGCAGCGACGATCAATGTCAGTTTGATGGCTGAAATCGCTTCGGGATCGACAAGTGCGGAGAAGAACTCAATCGGTCCCTTGCGCATCGCCTCCACAAAGACCGCGACCAATGGTAAGATGAGAAAGAACGCCAAATAGATGAGCGCCACTGCCGTGAGAATATAACGCCAGCGACGGCCTTCTGTGGTGGCGCGTCTCGGCTCGACGCGAAGCGGGTCTTCGTTGAGCTCACGCGCCATAGCCGTACCGCTTCCGGCTCCACGCCTGAATGAGATTGATAACCAAGAGCATGGTGAAAGAAATTAGGAGCATAATGGTCGCAATTGCCGTTGCACCCGCATAGTCGAATTCCTCGAGCTTGATGACGATCAAAAGCGGTGCGATTTCCGTGACATAGGGAATATTGCCCGCAATGAAAATCACTGACCCATATTCACCGACACCCCGCGCAAAGGCGAGCGCAAAGCCGGTGAGTATGGCAGGGGCAAGACCGGGCAACAGCACTTGCGAGATTGTCTGCCAGCGCGTCGCGCCTAACGTGGCCGACGCTTCCTCCACCTCGCGGTCAATCTCCTCCATGACCGGTTGCACGGTCCGGACAATGAAGGGTAGGCCGACAAATATAAGTGCGATGACAATGCCTACATTTGTGAAGGCTATTTTGATGTCAAACGGCTTCAGAAGCTGTCCTATCCAGCCATTGGGCGCATAAAGCGCAGTGAGTGCGATCCCGGCCACTGCTGTCGGCAAGGCGAAGGGCAGGTCCACCACGGCATCGATGATCCGGCGTCCTGGAAAACGGTAACGCACCAGAACCCACGCGACGATCACGCCGAACACAACATTGATAAGCGCCGCCGCAAAAGCAGTGCCAAAACTCACCGTAAGTGCGTGAACCACCCGCTCGTCCTTAGCAATTTC
>JANOYJ010000152.1:0-2092 GCA_031428815.1 Phyllobacterium sp. | reverse complement strand
TGACGCGATTCGATTGTAACCCAGCGACCGGAGTGCTGTGACGATTGGCGCTTCAAATAGCGGTATTCAGTGGCTTCCCAGCTGAGGACTTCCTCGTTGAGATTGTCGAAAATAAAATCCCCGCGATCCGTGCGCAACGTCAAAACCGCATGACCTTCGCCGTCAGGTTTGCGCACAACGGTAATCAGCAAATTGCCGGGTTCAACGCCCTTGTCGATCAAGGCACGGCGCTTCAAAAGCACATAATCCTCACAATCGCCGTAGCGGATCGGGTAGGCCCAGACTTCATCCTTGCGATAAATATCAAGGTCTGTCGCCGGGCGAATTCGGCCATTTACTGCGCGGTTTACCTTGAAAACCATGCGCCAATTGTCTTTGGTCAGGTGATAAGGGGCCAAAGCACCGGATTTCACCAAACACTCAGCGGGATTGAGTTTACAAAACTCATAATGCCCGATGGGTTGTGAGGTCAGGCCGCCCACTTCCATTGAGGGCGCAGCCAGTGCCGAAAGGGTAAGGCCAATCAAGGCCATTCCGGCACTCAACGTTTTGCAGCTGTAAGTGCGCAAAACTTTGGACATAAATCCGACCTCACCAACTCAACATCGTTAATGAAACGTTAACGAGTTCTGCTGTTAAGAGTCAATTAAGGAATGAGGCCAGATAGAGTCTAAAGGAAGATATGGTTACCGGCGGCAAAGACGAGTGATCGTTTGTAAAGTTCGATTGGAACGAGACCTATTCAGCAGTTCTTCGAATTGAAGAGCGCAGCTAAATCTTTGTTTTTTATGTGTTTCTACGCAACACCGACGCACATTTTCGCTGAGGGTAGCTTATGCGCGGGCTTTTTTTCGGGCTTTCAGGCCACGTGTGTTGACAAAATCCATGATGCGCGGGGCAATCTCGGCGCGGTAGCGCGAGCCATTGAAGACGCCGTAATGGCCGACCTTGGGCTGCATATAGTGGACACGGTTTTCGGCCGGAATGTTGACGCACAGGGTATGTGCGGCTTCGGTCTGGCCTACGCCCGAAATATCATCGTTTTCACCCTCAACCGTCATGAGGGAGGTGTTTCGTATCTTGGACGGATCGACCTTTTCATCGCGATACATCATTTCGCCCTTGGGCAAGGAATGTTTGATGAAAACGGTCTCCACAGTCTGGAGATAAAATTCCGAGGTCAAGTCCATGACTGCGAGGTATTCATCGTAGAATTCGCGGTGTTTTTCGGCAGAATCGCCATCATGCTTGACCAAATGGCCATAAAATTCCTTGTGTGCGTCGACGTGGCGGTCAAGATTCATCGACATAAAACCGGAGAGTTGCAGGAAGCCCGGATAGACTTGGCGCATGAAGCCTGGATGCGGGAAGGGTACCGGCATGATGACTTTGCTGCGGAACCATGAAATGTCTTTTTCCTCCGCCATCTTGTTGACAGCGGTAGGATTTTTGCGCGTATCAATCGGGCCGCCCATCAAAATCATCGACGACGGCGCGAACTTATCGCCGCGCGCTTCCATAATGGAGACCGCTGCCAAGACCGGAACTGACGGCTGACAGACGGCGATAACATGCACGTCTTCACCAAGAACATGAAACATTTCAATGAGATAGTCGATATATGAATCAAGATCAAAGCTGCCATCGGTCAATGGGACAGTGCGCGCATCGGTCCAATCGGTGATGTAGACCTCGGCATTTGGTAGCAAGGCCTCGACCGTCCCGCGCAAAAGCGTGGCGTAATGGCCGGACATCGGCGCAACGACAAGAATCTTGGGGTCCGGCTTGTGATTTGCAGGCAGATCACGCTCAAAATGAACGAGATCACAAAACGGGCGCGACCAGACACGGGTTTCTTTTATGGCGGTCTTTTGAGAATTTACGGAGGTAAAGGGCAAATTGAAGGCCGGTTTGCCATACTGGCGGGTGGTTCGCTCAAAAAGCTCGGCCATGGCGGCAAATGAGCGACCGATCGGGTTACGCGACATGGGGTTCAGCGGGTGCTGGTAGAAAATCCGCGTCGCGTCGGCAAAGGCGCGTGCAGGCTGAAGGGCGGCGTGGTGCATCTCGTACAGCTGATAGAACATGCAGT
>JANOYJ010000151.1:0-5949 GCA_031428815.1 Phyllobacterium sp. | reverse complement strand
ATCCAACATACTTACCTTTGATTCCGAAACTGGCCTGCGCGCGTGCGTTCGGAACGGGCAGGGCGTTAGGATTGGGCAAAAGGCCGGGATCAATATCACTCATCCGCACCCTCATGTCGCCGTCCGGCACACGAGCAGCTTCAGATATCTTGAGGTTGGCCTGCACGCGCCCGCCATAAAGTGCGGCATCGCCAAGATCAAAATCAGCATTGCCATCCTTGATCCGAACCGCCGCCGCCACCTCTGTGAGCGGCACAGAACCGGCATTGGCCGCTTTGGCCGACAGGCGCAGATCAAGGTTGAGTTGATCGAGAAAACGCATCCCCGCTCTGGCGGTGGACGAATTGAGGCCAATCGAGAACGCCGAGAGGAAGGTTGCGATATCGAGAGTGTCAAACGCCAATGTGCCGGACAGTGCCGGAATCTCACCCTCGCGGGTTAACTGCAATATGCCGCTGGCAGGATTACCATTGAGATCAATCACGGCATCGTCAAAGTTTAGAGTGTCGTCTTTCGTCGTCAGACGCGCACTCATCGATAAACGGCCGAGCGCATTGCCCGGATCAACTTCCGTCCCGAGCCAAGCCAAGAGGTTGCGCATTGAGGGTGTTTCGAATGTCAGCGCCCCTTCCGCAAAGAAGAAGTTTTCCAAATTAGCGATGCCATTGAACTCAAAGCTCACGGGTTCAGATCGAACCTTGACCATCACCTCACTATTGCCCCCGGCTGCGATCTTGACCGGACTTTTTACCAGCGCCGATGCCGACATTTCTTTGCCGCGCCAAATGCCATTGCCATCGACGCGCACGGGCATGGATAATCCCGGCCAGCTCGCATCAACATTCAAATCAGCAATTAAATCGACGCTGCCATCAGAACTAGCAATGCGCACCTTTGACTTGGTGACGGACAAATTTCCGATCCGCCAATCGGGCAGCGTCGAAAAGTCCGGCTCTGCCGGATTGGCAGCCACCGCCTGGCGCGCTTGCAAGAGTGCCGGAGCAAGCGGACTGGCGAGAGTGGCGGGGAGCCACTCACCACTGGTATTCTTTGTCACGCGAATGTCGGCGTTATCAACGCGGATTGACTTGATCTGAACCTTTCGACCGAGTGCAGCCAGCCATGACAGTTCAACTTCAATGGTCTCAGCATGCATACCGGGTAGATTGAGCGGCTCAGGCGAACCAATCTCCACATCGGTCAGTCTCGCGGTAAATGTTGGCAAAACCGAAACAGAAATGCCGCCCTGCAAGGTGACGGGAAGGCCACTCATCGCTGAAAGCTCAGCGCGGATACGGTCCCTTATGCTGTTGTTTGCAAGGATATAGGGGATTGTTGCGACCAAGGTGATGGCCGCCACAAAGACCAGCACCGCAATGACGGCCGCAGATTTGATAAGGGGGACAAGTGGGCGCAGCGGTGGAACTCCAAGCAATAGGGTAGCGAGTTCCGTGTCTTACCCGCTTTTCGCCTTCGTGGTCCAGAGCGCCATGGTTAATCAATCGTTCCACCAAAATTTACCAAACAAGAGAAATCAAGTGACGAAAAATAAACTTTTGCAGGCTTTATAAAGGACTTGTTAACCTGCCAGGTGCAAGCTTTGGACAACTTAAAGACGCTGGCGATCAAAATCTTGCCGAGCCCTTTATCTCCTGCGCCTTCTTACAGCCTTTGATTGGCCCCGGTTCGTCCGGGGCCTTTTTTTTTGGCAAAATGAATATTACTTGCCAACGTTCCGCATGAGGACACTCGAGAGAAACATGACAGGGATGAGGCCTGCCAACACGATGATAAGTGACGCCATTGCCCCGTCTTCGACTGCCGCGCGTGAGGCGTTTTCATAGACATAAGTTGCCAATGTGTTGAACCCGAGGGGTCGAAGCAGAATGGTTGCAGACAACTCCTTGAGAGAATCCACAAAAACCAAAATGAGCGCGGTCAATATTGCCGGCCGCAACAATGGCAAAAGCACCAATCGCGCCGCACCGCGCGATGTCTGTCCGAGATTGCGCGCGGCATCATCGAGATTGTGATGAATCTTCTCAAGCCCGGATTGTATCGTTCCTTCACCCAATGCCAGAAACCGGATTGAGGACGCCAACACGATACCAAAGGCAGAGCCGGTCAGAACAAGGCCTGTTGAATATCCAAGATAGTGCCGCGCGATGGCGTCAATCCAATTGTCAGTGGCCGCCAAAGCAAAAAGCAAACCGAGCGCAAGAACTGTCCCGGGCAGGGAATAGCCGATGGACGCCAAGCGTATCAAAGCGAACCCCTTCCGGCTTTTCAATATGCGCCCGGCATTGGTCAACCCGAGCGCGATGAAAACCGTAAGAATGGCCGTCGCACTCCCGACGGCAACGCTGTTCAAAATTGCGCTATGCAAAAGCGGATCAGTGATTTGATCGAGCCGCTTTGCTGCAAATGAACCGATGACATAAAGCGGAATGCCAAAGCCAAGCAATACCGGAAGGGCACAGGCCGAAGTCGCCAGCGCCGCGCGCCAACCGGAAAGTCTTGCACCGCGTGGTGTTGAGTAAACGCCGCTATGGCGTCCGCCATGGAAGCGCTGTTGTCGTCGCGCATGTTGCTCCACGCGCAAAAGAGCGAACACCGCGATCAGCATGACGCAGGCAAGCTGCGCCGCGCCCGAAAGAGAGCCTTGCGCGAGCCAGGTATTGTAGACGGAGAAGGTCAGCGTGCGGACGCCGAGATATTCCACCGCGCCAAGATCGTTCAACGTTTCCATGAGCGCTAATGACACGCCCGCCACAATGGCCGGCCGTGCCATGGGCAAGAGAATTTTCCTGAAGACTCTCACCGGCGAAGCTCCGAGGGATCGCGCGACATCCGCCGCATGGCGGCTCTGCATGAGGAATGCCACCCGGGTTGCGAGATAAACGTAAGGATAGAGCACCAGCGACAGGATAAGCGCCGCGCCGCCCAGCGATCGGATATTGGGAAACCAATAATCCCGCGCCGACTGGAATCCAAATATCGTGCGCAAAAGCGATTGGATCGGGCCGGTAAAATGGAAAAACTCCACAAAGGCATAGGCCGCGATGTAAGTTGGGATCGCAACGGGCAACACCAGTGCCCAAGACAGAATACGCCGGCCAGGGAAATCAAAGTCAACAATCAGCCACGCCGAGATGACGCCCATTGTGCCGGTCAGCACCGCGACCAGTGCCAAAAGCTCAACTGTCACCAGCGCGGAATTCGGCAATACCGTTGAAATAAGCCGGACGACTTCGTCGCTTCCGCCAGTCAGAGCCAACCAAGCGAGAACAATGATCGGAAGTAAGACCAAGGTCGCGCTAGCCAGCAGGAAACCATAGAGGCCAAATTGCTTTGACCGCAGCACCGGAAGCCGCAGTTCAGTCAATTCCAAGCCGTCTGTCTTCATGAAGAACCCGATACCAGAAATGAAAACGCGCCCGCAAGTGACGGGCGCGTTTTCAACTCAATATCAGAAGGGATCAGCTTGCCGGACCTTCGTCGAACCCGATCTTATCGACGAGTTCTGAGGCAAGTTTGCGGTTTTCGGCAATCTTTGCCAATGGCAGGGCGTCTGCCTTGAGATCGCCCCAACCGGCGACAAGCGCTGAAGGTTTGAAATTTGGATCGACCGGATATTCAAACACTTTTTCCGCGTAAAGCTGCTGCGCTTCACCGCTCGCCAGATATTGCATTAGCTTCAAAGCATTGCCTTTGTTGGGTGCATTAAGCGCCATCGCCATGCCCGAAACATTGACATGCGAACCCCGATCCGCAGCGTTCGGGAACAGAACCTTTATGGCTCCGGCCCATTCCTTTTGCTCCGGCTCTTTCTCATTGGAAAGCATCTGGCCGACATAATAGGTATTGCCGATGCCGATGTCGCAGGCACCGGAGAAAATCGCCTTGGCCTGATCGCGGTCGCCGCCTTCAGGTTTACCGGTCAAATTGGCTTTGACGCCCAGAAGCCATTTTTCGGCCTCTTCCGCGCCAAGGTGCGCGATCATCGAGGAAATCAGCGCCAGATTATAGTCATGCTGGCCCGAACGAAGACAAATCTTGCCCTTCCATTTCGGGTCGGCGAGTTCTTCATAGGTGATCTCGTTCTGCGCAACACGATCTTTTGACGCATAAACCACGCGTGCGCGCTTGGTCAGGCCGAACCAATGACCTTCCGGGTCGCGATACTCAGCGGGCAGGGCGCCATCAATTCCGGCGTCAACGACCGGCTGGGTAATGCCCTTGGCCTTCACATTGGTGAGGCGCGCAATATCGACAGTCAGAATAACATCGGCAGGCGAATTGGCGCCTTCCGCCGATACGCGTTCCTCAAGACCCTTGTCGAGAAACAATACATTGGTTTTGATACCTGTCTTGGCCGTAAAGGCATCAAGCACAGGCGCGATCAGCGGTGGCTGGCGATATGAATAGATATTGACGACCTCTTCCGCAGAGGCGTTACTCACCGGCAAGAATGCGGCGGCGGCGAGCAGGCCAGCCATTGTCAGTTTGGATAGATGCGACATTGTTTCTCCTAACCCTCAGGGTTCAAGGCCCTATGGAACGAAACCACGATCTCGTGGTCACCGTCGCGTTTAAGGAAGTGGACAAAACTTGTCAACAAAACTTATGAAGGAAATCAATAGTTTAGAACAATTCTAAAATTTTCAATTTGCCAAAACCCGCACGGAAGGGAAGGTGATTTCCACCAGTGTTCCCTTGCCCGGCGTCGATGTCAGCGAAAACTTTGCCCGGTTGCCCTCAACCATCGCCTTTGTGAGTGGAAGCCCGAGACCGGTCCCGTCGCCGCGTCCGCGCTTGATTGTGTTGAGCTGCTTGAACGGCTTCATAGCTTGGTCAATATCCTGCGCACTCATACCGACACCGGTATCGCGCACGCGAATGACGACGTCGCCTGTAAGTTCATGGGCGGTCGAGATAATCACCTGCCCGCCCGCGCCGGTATAGCGAATGGCGTTGGACAAAAGATTGAGCGCAATCTGTTTGATACTGCGCAAATCCGCCACGACTTCCGGCAAAGTGGAAGCAAAACTTGAGCGGATAATGACGCGCTCGCGATTGGCCTGCGGCTGCATCAGAGCAACAGTTTCGGCCAGAGTCTCATTAAGCGCCACTGCCTCAAAATTCATCTCCTGCTCGCCAGCCTCGATCTTCGAAATATCGAGCAGATCATTGACGAGGTCGAGAACGTGGCGACCAGAACGGTTGATGTCTTTGGAATAATCGAGATAGCGCTGATTACCGATAGGACCAAAGCGCTCTTCCGCCATCAGTTCGGAAAAGCCGATAATGGCATTGAGCGGCGTGCGGATTTCATGACTCACACGCGTCAGAAACTCGGTCTTGGTCGCCGACGCTTCTTCCGCCGCGCGCCGCGCTTCAATCAGTTCCTCCTCCGCCCGCTTCCATTGCGTCATGTCACGCAGAACGGCGCAGTACCCATCTGAATCTTGTAGTCGCCCGATGGTCATAAACAATGGAATAAAGCGCCCATGCGCCTCGCGTCCGATCACTTCGCGCCCGTCATTCATAATGCTGGCGACGCCCGTGCCGGACATTCCGGAAATATAATCACTCACCGACCGCTGGCTTTCGGTCGCCAAAAGTAAGCTGAACGGCTTGCCGACGATTTCGGTTGGATCAAAGCCGAATAAAGCTTCTGCAGAATTGCTGAGCGAGCGGATATTGCCCTTGGCATCCAAGATCACCACGCCGTCGGTAGCGGTATCAAGAATAGACGATAGTTCCGCCGCTTCTTGTCGCAGTTCCAGAAGATCACGCCTCTCATCATCGGAAATCGGCAGCGCCCTGACATTGTGATTGGGATGAAGATCCTGCTCGCGAATCGTCAGCATCATCGCCTGTTTGCCATCCCAAGGTACGGAGCGGATGATGGTGTTGAAAGGGCGGATACCATTACCGCCAATGCGG
>JANOYJ010000150.1:0-6456 GCA_031428815.1 Phyllobacterium sp. | reverse complement strand
GCCATGTCCAAGCCGAATTTGCTGTACTACTTTAAGCGCAAAGACGACATTTACGCAGCCGTTCTGGAAGCAACGCTCGACGAATGGCTCCGGCCTCTACATGCTTTGGACGAAGACGGCGAACCGGTCGAGGAACTGCGCCGCTACATCACGCGCAAACTCGAAATGTCCGCCAAAAAACCAGCGGCCTCGCGTTTTTTTGCCAATGAAATCCTGCACGGCGCACCGCATATCCACGGGTTCTTGAAGACAGATTTGAAAAAACTGGTCGACGAGAAATCAGGGGTCATTCGCAAATGGGTGTCAGAGGAGCGCTTGGCTCCCATTGATCCCTACCATTTGTTCTTCTTAATCTGGGCAACCACGCAACATTATGCGGATTTCGATGTTCAAGTGCGGGCGGTATTGGGGAGCCAGGTCGATAAGCCCGGATTCTATGAACAGACGGCTCAGGCTGTATTGTCGATCTTGTTGAATGGCGTGAAGCCGCGTTGACAAATACAAAAAGTTGCCTGACGATTGCCGCAACCTAATCGGGTAGCGGTAGTGATGGCCAGTCCTGTTGTTGAGCGCTTGGCCGTTTTCATAGACGGCGAGAACATGTCAGCAGACTTGTTTGACGAGATTTCTGAACGCGCAAATCTTCTGGGCGAATGTGTCATCTGGAAAGTTTTCGGAGACTTGAGCAATAATGGCCATGCCGAATGGCTTGGCGTGTGTCGTAAGCATGGCCTCCAGCCGATGATTGAACTGCCGCTGGAAAGCGGCAAGAACTCGACGGACATCGCCATTGTCATTGCCGCCATGGATCTGCTGCTGTCGTCCGCAGTGAATGCCTTGGCGCTCGCCTCCGACGACCGCGATTTCATTCCTTTGGTCCGGCGGCTGCGAGCCGGGGGGATGAATGTGCATGGCATAGGCAGGAAGGCCGAAAATGCCGGCCTTTACCGGTTTCACACCACTTGGACACAGCTTGCGTCAAAGGCGGTGCCGAGAATTGACGCGCACAAGATTGAGATTCGCACACCGGTGCCGGTTGCCAAAACTGCACCCGCACCCGTCTCGAAGCCAAACGGGACATTGCCGGTCCCGAAGCCCGATCCCCTAGTCGTGGAGTTTGGTAGGTTGGTGCTGGCAAAGCTCGCCGAAGGCGCTTTGACACTTTCATCGGTTGGATCATGGATTCGACAAGAACACAAAAATCTCATTCCGCTTCTCGGTCCGGGCAAATTGAAGAAACTTCTGGTTGGCGATAAGCGGTTCAAGGTCGACGGCGTCTCGGTGTGTCTTGCCAAGTAACCTCTCGCCAATTCCGCGAGGCCTTGAGCGGCGCAAATCGTCAGCAGGAAACAAAGTCCGCGCCTCAAGTGGCCCGTCAGCGCTTCACTCCGCCGCCACCTTTGCCATCGGGTTGTTCGGGTGCGTGGTCCAGTTGGCGTAGTCGCCGGTGATAGGCTTCTTGGTGCGTGGATCAACGCCTGAGATTGTCTCCATCGTGATGCAATTTTCGACAGGGCAAACATTGACGCAAAGATTGCAACCGACGCATTCCTCGTCGATGACTTCAAAATGCCGCACACCGTCCAGCATGTTCGTAATCGCTTGATGCGACGTGTCTTCGCAGGCGATGTGACAGCGACCGCATTTGATGCAGGAATCCTGATCGATATAAGCTTTTGTCACATAATTGAGGTTGAGATATTGCCAGTCGGTAACGTTCGGCACGGCCATGCCACGGAAATCTTCAATGGACGTATAGCCCTTTGAGTCCATCCATTCGGATAGGCCTTCGGTCATTTCCTGCACGATCTTAAAGCCGTAGGTCATTGCCGCAGTGCAGACCTGCACATTGCCGCAGGACAGCGCAATATACTCGGCGGCGTCCCGCCACGTCGTAATACCGCCAATGCCGGAAATCGGCATCCCGCGTGTCTCGGCATCGCGGGCGATTTCGGACACCATCGACAGCGCAATCGGTTTGACTGCCGGACCGCAATAACCGCCATGGCTGCCGCGACCATCAATGGAGGGTTCCGGCGAGAAGGTGTCGAGATTGACAGAGGTGATTGAGTTGATCGTGTTAATGAGCGAGACGGCATCCGCGCCACCTTGCTTGGCTGCGCGGGCCGGTTTGCGAATGTCGGCAATGTTTGGCGTCAGTTTGACGATGACGGGCATGCGCGTGTGCGTCTTGCACCAGCGGGCGACCATTTCGATATATTCCGGCACCTGACCCACCGCCGCGCCCATGCCGCGTTCCGACATGCCATGCGGGCAACCAAAGTTGAGCTCAATGCCGTCGCAGTCTGTCTCCTCGACGGGCTTCAAAATCGCTTTCCAGCTGGCCTCATCACACGGTACCATCAGCGAGGCGATGAGGGCACGATCGGGCCAACGCTTTTTGACTTCCTTCATTTCACGCAAGTTGGTCTGCAAGGGCCGGTCGGTAATCAGTTCAATATTGTTAAGCCCAAGCAAGCGCCGGTCTGCGCCCCAAATCGCGCCATAACGCGGGCCGTTGACATTGACGACCGGCGGGCCTTCCTCGCCCAAAGTCTTCCAAACCACACCGCCCCAGCCAGCCTTATAGGCGCGCTCGACATTATACGCCTTGTCGGTCGGCGGCGCTGAAGCGAGCCAGAATGGATTGGGGGATTTGATACCGAGAAAATTGGTTGCGAGATTGGCCATGGTTAGCTCCTCATCCCATCAATGCAGCGTGAATGGATTCTGCGGCGATCTTGCCATCTTCGACGGAAACGACGGTCAGGTCCGAGCCGCCCGCAATGCAATCGCCGCCAGCCCAGACTTTGGGCAATGAGGTCTTGCGGCTGGCGTCGGCAGCAATGCGTCCCGCTTCGAGATTGATGCCGGAGCCTTCGAGTGGTGAGGCGGTGAACTTCTGGCCGATGGCTTTGAATACTTGATCGGCGGCGATGATGACAGTCTCGCCGGTGCCGGAAAGCCTGCCGTCCGCTTCCTTGGTATATTCAAGCTCTATCGCCGAAACCGCGCCACTGGCACCGGCATGCAGTTTAGCGGGCTTTAGCCAATGCTTGATCTTAACGCCTTGCGTTTGAGCCACTTCCTGCTCGTAGTCGCTGGCGTTCATTTGATCCTGCCCGCGACGGTATGCAATGGTTACGTCTTCCGCGCCCAGCAGTTTCGCTTGCACTGCCGCATCAATCGCCGTCATGCCGCCCCCGATAACGACAACGCGCCGACCGATGGAGAGCTTGGAAAGGTCGTCCGATTGACGAAGGTTCTCGATGAAGTCGATGGCATCAACCACACCGAACATGTCTTCACCTTCAAGGCCAAGGTCATTCGTCTCTGGGAGACCCATGCCGAGAAAAACAGCGTCATAGTCTTTTGCAAGGCCGGGCACCGTGATGTCGCGGCCAAGCGCTTTGCCGTATTCAATCGTAATGCCGCCAATGGCGAGGATAAATTCCAATTCTTTTTGGGCAAATCCATCGGTCGCCTTGTAGGCGGCAATGCCATATTCGTTCAGCCCGCCACCCTTCGCCCGCGCTTCGAAAATCGTGACATCATGGCCGTGCATGGCGAGCCGATGGGCGCAGGAAAGCCCGGCAGGACCTGCCCCGACCACCGCCACGCGCTTGCCCGTGGCGGTGGCACGGGTGAAGGGATGCTTGCCGGTCTGCATAAGGATGTCAGTTGAGTAGCGCTGCAACTGGCCGATCTTGACCGGCTTGCCTTCCGCCGTTTCGCGCACGCAGGCCTCCTCGCACAGCGTCTCGGTCGGACAAACCCGGGCGCACATGCCACCCATAATGTTTTGCGAAAGGATGGTCTTGGCCGAACCCAGCGGATTGCCGGTGGCAATCTGGCGAATGAATTGTGGAATATCAATCGACGTCGGGCAGGCATTCATGCAGGGCGCATCGTAGCAGAAATAGCATCGATCCGCCTCAACCGCCGCCTCATGATTATTAAGCGCCGGGTGAAGGTCGCCAAAATTTTCCGCAATTTCAGCCGCGCCAAGTCGGTGCGCGGAGATCTCGCTCCCATGGACACCGTCGATCAACGCCATTGCATGCCTCCGATTTGTTCATCCCTGCTATTCATCAGGGTATGTTCCGAATGGGAGAGTGACAAAGTTTTTTTGTCAGGTCAAATTTTTTATTGAATGGTCAAAAATTTAACTTTTGGCCATTCAATATCAGTTTCGGACCACGCCTTTTCTGAGAATGATGTTGCCATAAAGCGCCGGCTCCGTCGTGGCGACAATGGCATAGGCTCCTTTCACCCGGTCATAAAAAGCCGCACCTTTCAGCGGGAAAATCTTCGTCCCCGGAGCCGCGGCTTCCAGTGATTTGGCAAAAGTTGTATGAATGGGCTGCGCCTCATCCACATGCGGAATGAAGGCGGCTTGATCAACGAAGGTGTCAATTGGCAACACCGAAAGCACCGCTTCAAGGATCGTGTTGGCGTGAAGTCCGTCCGCGCGCACCACGCGGCTGCCATCTGTGTCTGCGGGATAATTGCCATCGACAATTGCGATTTCATCGCCATGACCCATGGAGCGCAGGACATAAAGCAAGTCCGGACCTAGCAGTGGATTAATTCCCAGAAGCATCAGTTGGTATCCTTAAGAAACGAGTTAAAATCCAAGAGATACCGCGAAAAAAGCGGTAGACTTGCCCCGCCTATTGCGCGTGCATTGCTTCCGACTAAACCTTCCCGGATCGCAGGAGCAATAATGCCGCGAAGATCGAGTTTGCCAACCGATTTCCGCGTCGCATCCACAATTCGTTTACGTACCCATGGCGGAAAACCACCATCAATAATGGCCGCACCGAAATCAATGACAGAAACACATGAGACAATCGCATGCGCCAAGGCATCGGAGGTGTCATCAATCCATTCGTCGAGCGGTGCGCCAAAATCCACCCAGTCATCCGCTGTGTACCATAGCGGCCGCGGATCGATGCCAAGATGCCGCAGTTTGCGCTCTAGGACATAGACAGACGCGGCTTCAATCAACTGTTTGGTTTTGCCCTTACCATCTGGCACCGGGATCGGTCCGATTGCCCCGGCGGTGCCGGTGCGCCCTTTGAAGAGGCTGGAATTAATGACGACGCCACCACCAATGAAGGAGCCGACGAAAAAATATACGAAGTCTGGGTATTGGGTGCCCAAACCGAACACCAACTCCGCCCCGCAGGCGCTGGTCGCATCGTTTTCCATGAACACCGGAAACGGCACGACTTCCGAGACCTCGCTTTGCAAATCAAAATTGCGCCAAGCATCAGTTTCGGTCTGAGAGGCGCCCGCTTCATCGGCCCAGTTCCACAATTCAAAAGGCGCAGCAATTCCAATACCGGCCACGCGTTTGAGTTGGTTATCGCTCAATCCGGCTGTCAATTGGCCGATGCGGGTTTTGACAAAATTCAGGATGCCGACTGGCGAAGGATAGGCAAAAGTCTCATGCAATTGCATACGGATATTGCCGGTAAAATCCATCAGAACCATATCAGCGCTTCGGCGGCCAATTTTCAAACCAATTGAATAGGCACCGTTCGGGTTCAGCGACATGGGAACAGACGGTTGGCCCACACGACCTTTTTTCGGCGTGCCGCGCAGCAACAGGCCATCATTCTCAAGCGCACGCATAATGACGGATACCGTCTGCGCTGACAGACCAGTCGATCTCGCAATATCCACTTTCGCCAAGCTGCCATGGCGGCGAACGATGGAGAGAACGAGGCGCTCGTTATAGGCACGCACAGCGGTTTGATTGGAGCCGCGAGCCCCACCAAAGTTTAAAATATCCGCCGTCGCACCCGCGTCGCTCATCGTCGTTGAAGCACCTCCCAATGCTGCGGTCCCTTTTCTGGACCCTACGCAGGAGGATGGCAAACTAATTTAATAAATCAAGTGGATTTATTTATTGACAAGCTTTGAGATTCGGTGTTGGTTGAAGAAGAAGGCGGGCACTGCAAAAAACATATTGCAAAACCGCGCTTCTTGGATGTGTATTGATGATCTGCCGGACAACCCGGCAGTGACTTGTTCTGGGAGGAACACTTAATGAAGAAATCACTCGTTCTATCCATGCTCGGCGCTTTGGCACTGAGCGTTGCATCAATGTCATCTGCTCAGGCAGCTGGCGGCGTTTGCCTCATCACTAAGAACAACACCAATCCCTTCTTCGTGAAAATGAAGGAAGGCGCGGAAGCCAAGGCAACGGAACTCGGGATCGAATTCCAAGCTGCCGCTGGTAAGGTTGATGGCGATGCTGCTCCGCAGATCGAAGCCATTGAAAACTGCATCGCAGCTGGCCACAAGGGTATCTTGATTACTGCATCGAATGACTCCGTTATTCCTTCGCTGAAGAAGGCGCGCGAGGCCGGTTTGTTGGTTATCGCCCTTGACACTCCAATTGGAGACAAGGACGCAACGGATGCAACGTTCGCGACGGACAATTTC
>JANOYJ010000149.1:0-1847 GCA_031428815.1 Phyllobacterium sp. | reverse complement strand
TTCAATCGCGCCGACAAGGCCAATATTGCGCACGTCAATCACATGCGGGAAATCTTTCAGCGAATGCAACGCAGTTTCAAAATATGTGCCGAGTTTCGCCGCACGGGTGAGCAGGCCCTCTTCCTCATAGGTATCAAGCGTCGCCAAAGCGGCGGCGCAGGCAATCGGATGCGCCGAATAGGTATAGCCATGGAACAACTCAATCAGATGATCCGGGCCGGTCATGAAGGCGTCGTAAATGTCCTTGGTGGTGAACACTGCGCCCATCGGGATCGTGCCATTGTTGATGCCCTTGGCGGTCGTAATCATGTCCGGCACGACGTCGAAATAATCCGCGCCAAAGGGCGTGCCGAGGCGACCAAACCCGGTAATAACTTCATCGAAAATCAACAGAATATCATGCTTGGTGCACATTTCTCGCAGGCGCTTCATATAGCCCTTCGGCGGAATGAGAACGCCGGTGGAGCCTGCCACCGGCTCGACAATCAGCGCCGCAATATTGCTCGCATCGTGGAGAGCAATGACCTTTTCGAAATCATCCGCGAACTCTAAGCCAAATTCCGGCTCGCCCTTGGAAAACGCATTGCGTTCCAGATCATGCGTATGGCGGATATGATCGACGCCGGTGAGCAAAGAGCCGAAGAATTTGCGATTGGTCGGAATACCGCCAACCGAAATGCCGCCGAAATTCACGCCATGATAGCCGCGCTCGCGACCGATGAGCCTTGTCTTGGAACCCTTGCCCTTGGCGCGTTGATAAGCGATGGCGATTTTTAGCGCAGTCTCGACGGATTCAGAGCCGGAATTGGTAAAGAACGCATGCTCAATCGGATTGGGCAAATAATTGACGAGGCGGGCGGCGAGTTCAAACGCTTTGGGGTGACCCATTTGAAAAGCCGGCGCATAGTCGAGCTCCGCCACCTGTTTTTGCACCGCTTCAACAATACGCGGGCGGGCATGACCGGCATTCACACACCAGAGACCCGCCGTGCCATCCAGAACCTGGCGACCGTCATCGGTGGTGTAATGCATGTCTTTGGCGGCAACGAACAGGCGCGGATTGCGCTTGAATTGCCGGTTCGCCGTAAACGGCATCCAGAACGCATCCATATTATTGGTGGAACGAGGGGTAGAGGACATTCAGGACGCTTTCCATGCCGTGTGGCTTGTCGCCAAATTGTTGACTAATCGGTCAAAATACAGGCTAAAAGGGATGTTGCGCATGGTCAATAGTGATTGCGTTCGCAGCATGGTTTGTTTAGCTCATTGATGAATTGAAACTTCGGTCGAAGGACGCGGGGATTTTTCATGGCCGTGGTTGTAAAGCCAAAGAAGGAAGCCGGCGAAAAGCCGACCCGCATCCAAGAAATCAATCGCGGCGTTATCCTTGATGCGGCGCTGGAGATGTTTTCCACCTACGGCTTTCGCGGCACCACGATTGACCAGATTGCTGACAAGGCGGCGATGTCCAAGCCGAATTTGCTGTACTACTTTAAGCGCAAAGACGACATTTACGCAGCCGTTCTGGAAGCAACGCTCGACGAATGGCTCCGGCCTCTGCATGCTTTGGACCAAGACGGCGAACCGGTCGAAGAGCTGCGCCGCTACATCACGCGCAAGCTGGAAATGTCCGCCAAAAAACCAGCGGCCTCGCGTTTTTTTGCCAATGAAATCCTGCACGGCGCACCGCATATCCACGGATTTTTGAAGACGGATTTGAAAAAACTCGTCGACGAGAAATCGGGGGTCATTCGCAAATGGGTGTCAGAGGAGCGCTTGGCTCCCATTGATCCCTACCATTTGTTCTTCTTAATCTGGGCAACCACGCAACATTATGCGGATTTCGA
>JANOYJ010000148.1:0-4114 GCA_031428815.1 Phyllobacterium sp. | reverse complement strand
GGCTAATGTTGGTGAGGCGGGTGCCAAAGACAAATGTATGAACCTTGCGCCGTTCTTCCGTCAAAACATGCAGAAAATGCAGGAAAATCCGCGAATATTGGCTCATGGAGCCGGAAATATCGGCCAAAACAACCAGCGGCGGATGCACCATGCGCCGCTCGCGAAACTTCGGCAGAATGAGTTCCCCACCCGAGCGCATTGCATCCCGCATCATCCGTCGCGGGTCAATGGTACGGCCCGAATTCACCGCCTGAAACCTTCGCGTTTTCACCCATTCAAATGACGGTGCCAGCCGCGCAATGTCCCGTTTGGCCTCCGCGATTTCCGCCGCCGTCATCTGGCCGAAATCCTTCTCGCGGAAAATCTCCTTGCCCGACATCGAAACCCGCGCATCAACTTCGACGTCGCTGATCTCCGTCTCGCGCTGGCTCTTGTGTTGGCCTTCAAACAGCGCCTGGCTCACCCGAGTCTCGCCCGCCTTCTGCTTCTTGCGCTGTGCCTTTTCCATGGCGACGGGCGAGAACATTGAGATCAGTTTTTCGATGAGTTCACGCGATTTCCAATAGAGCTGAAACGCATCGTCAAAAACCGGATGATCCTCATGCCGCTTCACAAAGACCGCATGCAACGTCCAGTAAAAATCATCCCGCGAGCCAATGCCGGTCGCAATCACCGCTTCAATCGCATCGCGCACGGAGGCCGGTCCAACCTTCATGCCGGCCTTGCGCAAAACGCGGCCAAAAAACAGGATATTGTCGGCAACGCGGCCCTCTGTGTTAGCAACAGTGAGTGCGCCCGGCTGGCTCATGTCACTCCGCAGCCAAAAGCTGCGACTTCACGTCTTTGAGGATCTTCTGCCCCTCGCCAGAAGAAATCCGGGCAATATCATCCTGATATTTGAGAAGGACCCCAATCGTGTCAGACACCGTTTCCGGGTCCAGCGCCAATTTATCAAGTTCGATCAAAGCGCTCGCCCAATCGATTGTCTCGGCAACACCGGGCACTTTGAAAAGGTCTATCTCGCGCAGCTTCTGCACATAGGCAACGACTTCGCGTGAGAGGGTTTCGTTGGCCTTCGGCACTTTTCGATGAATAATGTCGAGTTCGCTCGCCGCATCGGGATAGTCCACCCAATGATAAAGGCATCGCCGCTTCAAGGCATCGTGGATTTCGCGGGTGCGGTTGGTGGTGATGATAACAATCGGCGCTTCTTCAGCTTTAATCGTCCCAAGTTCCGGCACGGTTACTTGAAAATCAGAGAGAACCTCCAATAGAAACGCCTCAAACGCCTCATCGGTGCGATCCAACTCGTCGATGAGAAACACCGGAGCCGCGCCCGCTTTACCGTCCAGTGCTTCCAAAACCGGACGCCGGATGAGATATTTCTCTGAAAACACGCCGTTTTCCAGCGCCTTGCGATCCTTCGCGCCCGAGGCTTCCGCCATACGGATTTCAATCATTTGCGCCGCGTAGTTCCACTCATAAACAGCGGAAGAAACGTCGAGACCTTCATAGCATTGCAGCCGAATGAGCTTGCGCCCCAAGGTCTTGGCCAAAACCTTGGCAATCTCGGTTTTGCCAACCCCGGCCTCTCCCTCAAGAAACAAAGGCCGCTTCATCTTCAACGCCAAAAACAACACTGTCGCCAGCGCCCGGCTCGCGACATAATCTGCGCTTTCGAGCAGCGCCTGCGTCGCGTCGATGCTGGTTGGTAGGGGTTTGGGCTTGAGATTGGTCATAAGGCCTCAAAATGTCTCATCGTGTCAGCCCGCAAAGTCGAGCGAATGATAGCCCCGACTGTGATAGATCAGCGGCTTGGAATTTCCACCCGACCTTAAGCCAAGAACCTCCCCGAACAGCACGCGGTGCGTCGCCACATCCTGCGCCCCGACAATGCGGCAATCAAACGAAGCGGCTGCGCCAACCAATAGGGGCGCGCCGGTCTCCAGCGTCTCCCATTCGGCCAGCGCGAAGCGTTCCGCTTGTGGCAAATGTCCCTTGCCGGAGAAGGCGATGGAGAGCGGCTCATGCTCAAAGGTTAGTGTGTTCAGCACGAACACTCCGTTTTCATCAAACATCCGGTTAAATTCGTTGCCGCGATTAAGACAAACCAACAGCGTCGCCGGATTGTCCGACACCGAGCAGGCGGCCGTCACCGTGACACCACGCCGCCCCGCCGTGCCATCTGTGGTCACAACATGCACCGCGCCGGCAAAATGGCTCATGGTCTGGCGAAAAGCCGCGGCATCAATCTTATTCAATTTCAACAATGATCCGGTTTCCAACCTGAGTTTTCAGGCCCAACATAGGGCAATTAATTGCGAAGTATATCCTGCAAGCGACCACGATTTCCATTTGCCCCACGCCTCATTCGCTGCATATGGTAAAGCCATGCGTCGATTACCAATCCTTCTTACCGCTCTTGTATTTTCCATCACGCCGCTTTGTGCGGCAGATAAGTTGCGTATCGGTGTCGTTGTGCCGCTGACGGACGCTTATAAGCCGCTGGCAGATCAGGTCTGGAATGGAGCCGTCGCCGCGCAGGCCGCATTGGGCGGACCTGATAAAGTGGAGCTTGTTTTCACGGACGACCATTGCGACGCGGAAGGTGGCAAGGCCGCGGGTCAAAGCCTTGCGGCGCAGAATGTGCACGCCGTTCTCGGCTTCCTGTGTACGCCGGCGCTCATCGCCGCCCTGCCTGAACTTCGCGCCAAACACATTCCCGTGCTGACGCTCGGTGCGCGGTCAATGAACCTTTCCCGCGACGCTAGAAAGAATGGCGACGCTCTTTTTCGCCTCGGCCCCAACAGCAACCAAGAATCGGAAGCCATTGCCAATCTAATCCTGCCGCTTTGGCGCGACAAGAATTTCGCCATTATCGATGACGGCACCTTGCATTCCCGCGATCTCGCTGAGTCACTGCGCATCGCGGCAGAGGGCGAAGGCCTGAAGCCGGTCTTTGTTGATACCTTCCGCCCCGCGCTCGACAACCAGTTTTCACTCATCAACCGCCTGAAAAAATCCGGTGCGACGCATGTTTTCATCGGCGGCGACCGCGACGACGTCGCGATCATCGCCCGCGACGCCAAAGTGCGAAGCTTTCCGCTGACCATCGCAGGCGGCGAGACATTGGCAGCAGCGCCGGGTGAAGTTGCGATGGCAGATGGTGTGCTGATGGTCGGTCTTCCCGACAGAGCCAAACTTGAGACCGCCAAAGCCGCTGTTGCAGCAGCGACAGAGGATATGAAGATCGCCGAAGGCTATTTTCTGCCCGCCTATGCCGCGTTGGAAATCATCGTTCGCTCGATTGAATCAGAAAAAGCGAACGTGTCTCTTGCGGAAACTATCCTCAAGACCCCGCATGAAACGATCATCGGCCCGGTGCGTTTTACCGATAGCGGTGATTTGAGCGACAATCCCTATCGATTACTTGTCGCCAAAGACGGTATTTTTCAGGATTATCAATAGATACGCGCTTATGCTAAGGCCGATTCATTCTCCGGAGCCTCTTTCATGTCCCGCCCCCTGATTATCGCCCCGTCCATTCTGGCCGCCAATTATGCAAAACTTGGCGACGAGATCGTTCAGGTGGTGGAAGCCGGTGCCGACTGGATCCATCTTGACATTATGGACGGGCATTTTGTGCCGAATATTTCCTACGGCGCGGATGTTGTGCGAGCACTGCGTCCGCACACCAGTGCGGTGTTCGACTGCCATCTGATGATTGCGCCCTGCGATCAATATCTGGAATCCTTCGCCAAGGCGGGTTGCGACATCATCACCGTGCATATGGAATCCGGCCCGCATGTGCATCGCTCGCTGCAAGCCATCAAGGCGCTCGGCAAAAAAGCCGGTATTGCGATCAATCCGGCAACGCCGATCAGTTCCCTGCCCTATCTCCTCGACATGGTCGATCTCATCAATGTGATGACCGTCAATCCGGGCTTCGGCGGCCAGCGGCTTATTCCGGCAATGCTGGAGAAAGTCGCCAAAATCCGCAACCTCGTCGGCAAGCGTCCGATCGACATAGAAGTCGATGGCGGCGTCACGCTGGAGACGGCGGGTCTTTGCACCAATGCCGGGGCTAATGTCTTGGTCGCGGGCTCCGCTATTT
>JANOYJ010000147.1:0-2104 GCA_031428815.1 Phyllobacterium sp. | reverse complement strand
GCGAGTTTATGTTCGCCCTGTGCGCCGGCCTCAACCACGGCCTTTTTCTTTTCTATCGCAAAATCAATGGCTTGATGGTAACATACTTCGAAATGCAGGTAGGGGTGATCCTCGATACAGCCCCAGTTTCGACCGAATAGGCGGTCGGAGCCGATAAAATTGATCGCACCGGCGATATAGCGTCCATTGCGCTCTGCCATGACAAGCAAAATGTCATCGGCCATGCGCTCGCCGATTAGCGAGAAGAATTTGCGATTGAGATAGGGCGAGCCCCATTTCCGGCTGCCGGTATCCATGTAAAAGGCGAAAAAATCATCCCAGACCCGCTCGGTCAGATCCTTACCTGTCAGCCATATGATTTTGATATCATTGGCTAATGCCTCGCGTCGTTCCTTTTTCAGCGCCTTGCGTTTTCGAGAGACCAGAGTTTCAAGGAAATCGTCGTAACTGCCATAGCGTTCATTCTTAAAATGGAACTGCTGGTCATTGCGCAACAGATAGTCATGCGCCTCCAAGACTTCAGCCTCGGACCGTGGTGCGAAAGTGACATGGGCGGATGAAGCACCCAATTGGGTGGCTGCGGCGCGCAAAGCGTCGGCGGCTAAATGTTGAACAGTTTCAACGTCATGGCCATGACTTATCAGAAGTCGAGGGCCGCTTGCGGGGGTAAAAGGCACCGTGACTTGCAGCTTCGGGTAATAATTCCCGCTCGCCCGCGCAAAGGCGTCTGCCCAGCCGTGATCGAAGACATATTCGCCTTGGCTGTGGCTTTTGAGATAGGCTGGAACGGCGGCGGCGAGTGAGCCATCGGGGTTTTCAATGCGAAGGAAGCGCGGTTGCCAACCTGTGCGCCCGCCGACGCAGCCTGAATCTTCGAGGCATGTCAAAAAGCTATGTGAAATGAATGGGTTATAGCCTGTTCTGGAACGCGCCGCCCCAGTCAAATCGTCCCATTCCTGAGGCGAGAAATCACCTGCGCCGCCCATAATTTTGACGGCGAATTGGCTGGTCTGGGCGGGATCACGGTCGAGAATTCGCATCACACCAAGATAGGCCGGAATTCGCGCTGAGCAAGCGAACTATCCACAAATCTATCCCCGTGCCGGAGGCCATCTTTTCCCGTCTAGCAAAATCAGACAACTATCCCTTCAAACGTTACCTGATCGGCCTCAAGAGCGGATTTTTTGAACGCGGCGTCATCCCGGATGGTCCATGAAATAACTGGCATGTTTAAACGCTCTCGCACAAAACTAATGAAGCGGTTCGGCATGTGTTGAATGTAGTAGGAGACGAAATCAATGCCGTGCGCCAGCATGGCGAAATGCGCTTCGATGTCTTTGTCCGACATACCTTCCGCCGTCAGGCCAAGTGGAATACCCGTGGCGTGTTCCGGACATTGCCGGATCAAATGATGATCGAAGGACATAATCGCGGCATGACCCACATAGCCGTTCAGCTCCTTGGCAACGGACCTCACCAAATCTCCGTCATGGCCGACATCGCCCTTGAGTTCGATCACCAGCGGCACACGGCCTTGAATCAGATTGAGCATTTCGCGCAACGTCGGTGGATGATCCTTGGTGCCACCGATGCGCAGCTTCTGCATTTCTTCCGACGTGCGGTCGTGCACTTTGCCCGTCTCGCCGGTTAACCGTTTCAAGTCGCCGTCATGAAAGATGACCGGCACACCGTCTTTGGTCAGGTGCACATCGCATTCGATCGCGTAATTGCCATCAATGGCGCGGGAAAAGGCTGCCAGCGTATTTTCCCAAACAAGCTTGTTGCTATCATGCAGACCGCGATGGGCGATGGGGCGGGCGGTGAGCCAGCTTAGGTCACGTGTCATTGTCGTTTTTCCTGACTTCAAAGTCCGGCTGCCTTTCGCAGAACCTCGTTTATCCGCCCCTGCCAGCCTTTACCTTCGGATTTGAATTTGGCGATCACCGCCGGATCGAGCCGCAGTGAAATTTGTTGGCGCGGATTGGCTATGGCCGGTCGTCCACGGCTGCGACGAATGCTTTCCATCAAGCCTGGAAAGGCTTCGGCGAAGGGCTTGGCTTGGGCGAGTTGCTCGTCGGTCGCTTCAGGCGCGTCAGGATCACTT
>JANOYJ010000146.1:0-2155 GCA_031428815.1 Phyllobacterium sp. | reverse complement strand
TCCTGCGCATCCGCGGCAACGCCATGCAAGCGGCAGTGCCGGTCGGCATGGGCGCAATGGCGGCGATTATCGGGTTGGACCACGCTCAGGTTGACGCCGCGTGCAAAGCGGCAGGTGCCTGCCAGATCGCCAACGATAACGGCGGCGGACAATTGGTGATTTCCGGCGAAAAAGCCGCCGTCGAAAAGGCCGCCGCTTTAGCCACCGAGTCCGGCGCCAAACGCGCCATTATGCTCACCGTCTCCGCCCCGTTTCATTCAAGCCTGATGGCACCGGCGGCTGAAGTGATGCGCGAGGCATTGGCCAATGTCATGTCTCATCCTCCCGTTGTTCCGGTGATCGCCAATGTGACGGTGCAGCCGGTGACCAACCCGGATGACATCGCCCGCCACCTTGTCGAGCAAGTCACCGGCCAAGTGCGCTGGCGCGAAACGGTCGAGTGGTTCGCGGCAAACGGCGTGACAACACTGTATGAGATCGGTTCCGGCAAAGTGCTGACGGGACTTGCGCGGCGCATCTCGAAAGATGTCGCAGGCGTTGCCGTCAACACAGCGGAAGACATTGATGCGGCGCTGGCCGCGATCCTCGGAGAAGACCATGTTTGACCTCACCGGCAAGAAAGCCCTCATCACTGGCGCAACCGGCGGCCTTGGCGAAGAAATCGCCCGCACGCTGCATGCCGCTGGCGCAATCGTCGGACTGCATGGAACAAGGGCGGAAAAGCTCGAAAGCCTTGCCACTGAGCTTGGCAGCAATGTCAAAATCTTCCCCGCCAACCTCTCTGACCGCGACGCCGTCAAAGCGCTCGGCCAAAAAGCCGAAGCCGAACTTGAAGGCGTCGATATTCTCGTCAACAACGCCGGCATCACCAAAGACGGCCTGTTTGTCCGCATGTCCGATGCCGATTGGGACGCCGTGCTGGAGGTCAATCTCGGCTCGGTGTTCCGCCTGACGCGCGAACTCACCCACCCGATGATGCGCCGCCGCTGGGGCCGCATCATCAACATCACTTCCATTGTCGGCGTCACCGGCAATCCCGGCCAAGCCAACTATTGCGCCTCCAAGGCCGGCATGATCGGCCTGTCAAAATCGCTCGCACAGGAAATCGCCTCGCGCAACATCACCGTCAACTGCGTCGCCCCCGGCTTTATTGAATCCGCCATGACCGAAAAGCTCAACGACAAACAAAAAGAAACCATCATGGGCGCAATCCCGATGAAGCGCATGGGCGCCGGCAAAGAAATCGCGGCGGCAGTCTTGTATTTGGCCAGCAATGAAGCGGCCTATATCACCGGCCAGACACTGCATGTGAATGGCGGCATGGCGATGATTTAGTGTTTACTCCGTCCCAGACCGACGAACATTGCGATACGAAATATAAGGCCAAGCGATACGTCTTCGAATATTTGTGTTACGCCTAGGGCGGACCTGAACTCCAGATAGACGAGGGGCAATCATGACACATGCGCCGATCTCCCCGGACGACATCCTGGCCTTCTGGTTTCCCGATGGCCCGGACCCTGAACCGGCGGCACATATTGAGCACTGGGTCTGGCGCATGCGCGGCGGGGCGCATGAGGAAGTCGTCGCGAAATATTCGGACATCACCAAACAAGCCGTCAAGGGCGAGCTCGATCATTGGGCAAAAACGCCAAAGGGCCGCATGGCACTTATCATTCTTCTCGACCAGTTTTCGCGATCGGTTTTTGCCGGAACGCCAGCAGCCTATGCGCAAGACCCCAAGGCGCTGGCGCTTTGCCTTGAGGGGCTGGAGAACGGTCATTTTGAGGCGCTCGAAAATGTCTGGCAAAAGAGCGTTTATAAATTGCCGCTGGAGCATTGCGAATGCGCCGACCATCTGGCCCATCTCGACCGCGCCGTCGCCATACAGACCGCCCTCGCTGACGACGCGCCTGAACCTCTGCGCTCGTTTTATCGGGCCACTGTCCGGCACCCGACAGGGCACCGAGTCGTCATTGCCAATTTTAATCGCTTCCCGCACCGCAACGACATTCTTGGGCGTATCTCAACGCCGCTGGAGCAGGCCTATATCGATAAGGGCGACTTCCCGCACCAGAGCGATCTCAGGGCGCTTGGGAAAGAGCCGGTATAAGTAGCGGCGGCTCACCGTTTCACAAATATCGCTGAACTCTCG
>JANOYJ010000145.1:0-4845 GCA_031428815.1 Phyllobacterium sp. | reverse complement strand
GCCGATGATGATTGAATAGTTCTTCGCATGCGCGTCCGTTCCGCCGATCAGCCAGTTGAAGATCAGCGCTTTCAGGAAAGTTTGAACGTCTTCGTCCCGTTCCATTTCATCATGCACAGAGGCATTCTTTTCCCATCGTTCTCGACGCCTGACGGGTGCATTCGCCCTCAAGAGATCAACGATCTGCTTCGGTCCCGGACCGCCGTCATTCTGGTATTTGTTCGAGGGATGGATTTTCAGCGCCTGACAGAAATCTTCTTGATGGGCGCGGAAAATTGGTGTTGTTTTGGAGAACTCGCTCATCACTCTGGCGTCCGCTGCGGCTTTAGCCACCTCTGCGACGGCCATTGCTGATTGGCTGGGCGACGTGGACGCGAGCGTTGCGGCTTCCGCAGCTTTGGCCGCCGCCTTAGCCGCAGATGCCGCCGCGAGATCGGCAGTTCTGACCCTGTCATAACGCGCGACGACGATAACCGAAATGTCGTCAAACATGCGGACTTCAGATTGTGCCGCGGGCAAGCCGAGCGCCCTGGCAAGCGCCAGACACAGGTGCTCGTTCTCGGCATGGCCGTCAAACTCGCCTGTCGGCGGTTTGAGAATGTGTGTTGTTGGCGTCCGGCCAGAGGGAATGCCCCACCGCTGACCGTCAAACAGCAAGGCCGTTTTTGGCTGTGCGCCTGCCAGACTGAATTGCCCGGTGTCGCTTGGCACCCGGCCAGCGGCAGCGTCGTTTCTGAGCGTGCGAATCCTTGCGCCGACCTCGGCCTCAGTTAACCATTCAACGTCAACCGTCTTGGCGCCAAGCACATGATCCCGCCGTTCCGGGCGTACAAATTGCACTGCGCCTGCGCAGTCTTCGCCCACATGCGAAATCAACGCGAAGGGGTTTCTAGCCGACACCTGAAATTGCTTCGCCCATCGGCTGAGCACATACTCATTGTCTGGCAAGAGTCCCCATATGAACGGTTCAATGGCCGAATGCGGATGATCGGCCGCTGCCGTTGGCATGGATAGCGACAAGGGATAGGAGCCGCGCGCTGCGCTCCAATCCGCATTGTAGCTGAAGTGCAGTTTTCCCTTTGTCTGCCGAACCAGACCCACTTCCCGCCCGTCGAGCAATACGAGTAATTCATCCATATCTGGCCGTTTTCCGGGCGTTGTCGATAATCGCGTTTATGTCGGGCGTAACAATTTCGGGTATTTGGGAGTCGGATTCATTCCCACCTCCCGACAATTCAATGCCAAGCGCAGCAAGCGTGCGGAGCACAAGCCCGAGACCCGCGCCCGGCTTGCCGCCCTCCACCTGATTGATCCATAGGCGGCTGACCCCGGCTATTTCGGCCAGTTCAGCCTGGCCAAGCCCAAGCTCCCGCCGCCGCGCCCGGATGAGCGCGCCGATGTCTGAAGGTGTCCTGAGTGTTGGTCCCATAATGTAATCTATCGCATGCTTTCCAATTTGCATTCTATAGTATGCATTTGGAAATGTAAACGATCAGTTTCATTGACCAGCAGAGTGATCCAGCGATTACCCTTACTCCGCCGCCCGCACCAGCATCCCGTACAAATCATGCGGCTCGTCGGGGTCCGCGAGCAGGTCCAGCTCTTGATACAGCCCTGCCGCCTTCGCCTTATCAAACACATAGCGCAGCGCGGAAAAATCCTCGGTGGCGAAGCCGACTGAATCAAAAAGCGTGATTTGTTTGGCGTCGCGCCTTCCTTGCGCTTTGCCGGTCATCACCTGCCAGAGTTCGGTCACCGGATGATCGGGGGCGAGCTGCTGGATTTCGCCTTCGATGCGGGTTTGCGGCGGGTATTCGACGAAGATGTCGGCGCGCAGGAGGATGTCTTTGTGGAGTTCTGTTTTGCCGGGGCAATCGCCGCCGACGCCGTTGATATGAACGCCTTGGCCGACCATGTTGTCGGTCAGGACTGTGGCGTAATGTTTGTCGGCGGTGACCGTTGTGATGATGTGAGCGCCCTCGACTGCCTCTTGCGCCGAGCGGCAGGAGACAATGTCGAAGCCCAAGGGCGCAAGGTTGCGGGCGCATTTTTGGGTGGCGGTCGGGTCGATGTCGTAGAGGCGCAGCTTGCTTATACCGAGGGTGGCTTTGAAGGCGATGGCCTGAAATTCCGACTGTGCGCCATTGCCGATGATCGCCATGCAGGACGCGCCGTGAGGGGCGAGATATTTGGCGGCCATGGCTGAGGTGGCGGCGGTGCGCAGTGCCGTGAGGATGGTCATTTCGGTGACGAGGACCGGATAGCCATTGTCGACCTCGGCGTAGACGCCGAGGGCCGTGACTGTCTGGCGGCCCGTCGCGGTGTTCTTCGGGTGGCCGTTAACATATTTGAAGCCGTAATGCCTGCCGTCGCTTGTCGGCATCAGCTCGATGACGCCTTCCTTGCTGTGCGCGGCGACGCGCGGGGTTTTGTCGAACACCTCCCAGCGGCGGAAATCCTCTTCGATGTAGTCGGTGAGTTCGATGAGGAAGGTTTCAATGCCGATGGCATTGACCAGCTTCATCATGTGATCGACGGAGACGAAGGGAACGAGGTTGAGATTGAGGGTCATGATGGTGACTCGGTTGAGTTTGGTTTTTTAGTGGCATCAGGAATTTGACTCTCCCTCACCCGGCCCTTCGGGCCACCCTCTCCCCGCGGGGGAGAGGAGAAAAGCGGCGGAGTTCTTCCCCTCGCCCCTCCGGGGAGAGGGTGGTTTGCGCAGCAAACCGGGTGAGGGAGAGTCCATAGGGAACAGTCATTCTCATCTCACTTCCGCCCCGGTGCATAAATCGGCCGGTCCAAAATGCTCCGCCCGAACAGCGAGGCGCAGAGGTCCACAATCAGCAGCGCCGTCTTGCCGCGCTCATCCAAGAATGGATTAACCTCGACCAGATCAAGCGAGGTCATCAGGCCGGAATCCTCAAGCATTTCCATGACGAGATGCGCCTCGCGGTAGGTCGCGCCGCCTTGCACCGGGGTGCCGACGCCGGGCGCGATCACCGGATCAAGAAAATCGGCATCGAGGCTGACATGCAGCATGCCGTTTTCTTTGCGCACGCGTTCGAGAATTTTGCGCATCTGCACGGCGACGCCGGTTTCGTCGATCTGCGGCATGTCGACGACATTGACGCCGCGATCCTCCAGAAGACGCCGCTCGCCCTTGTCGATCTGGCGGATACCGATCATGAAAACCTGAGACGGCGGGATGAGCGCAAAATCCTTATCGCGAAAAATATCAAGACCCTCTTCACCGCACGCGACGGCCAATGTCATGCCATGCACATTGCCGGACGGGCTGGTGGCGGGGGTGTTGAAATCGGCATGGGCATCGACCCAAAGGACAAATAGTTTGCGCTTGAGATGACGGGCATGTTTAGCGGCGGCGGCGAGCGAGCCAATCGAGAGCGAATGATCGCCGCCGAGCATGATCGGCAGCGCGCCTTGGTCGAAAATTTTGCGTGCTCTCACTTCCACCGCGCGTGTCCAATGCGCGATGTACGGCGCACGGTAATAGTTGCCCTCGCCGACGGGGATAGTTTCGTGGATAGTTTGCGCGTCCGGCCTCACATCGCCCAAGTCGTCAACATCGTAACCCATTTCGCGCATGGTCTCTGCAAGGCGCGCAATGCGCAGCGATGCGGGTCCCATATTGGTGCCGCGCGTCGATGCGCCGATGTCGCAAGGCACGCCGAAAATCGCCAGCTTGCGCTTCATATCGTGCAGTTCAGTGATGGCGGCCATGGGTTCCTCCGTCCAATGGAATTGATCCTTGGCGACAAAATACAGACCTTTGGAGTAATCAGATAGATGGAGTTTCTAGCGATATGAGAGGCAAATTGGCTAATATGCTCTTATATATTTGTCACAATGCTAACCCTTGCGGCGCGAAAGCAAGAGGCTGGTTTCAGAGGTGATAATACCTTCCAGTACCCGGATTTCGCGCAGAATCGCATCGAATTCCTCGAGTGAGTCGGTTTCAATATCGACCACCAGATCCCAACGGCCATTGGTTGAATGGATCGTGCGCACCTGCGGAATGCCGGTGAGGCGCTTGGCGAGTTTGTCGGTCCATTGGCCTTCAATCTCGATCAGCATGACGGCTTTTACTTTGGAAGCGTCGGCCCCGGACTTTAAAAGCACGGTAAAACCTTGAATCACGCCTTTCTCAACCAGCCTGTCAATGCGGGTTTTGATGGTCGCACGGGAGAGCTTCAGATCAGCAGCGAGCGTAGAAACCGGCGCACGGGCGTCATGGCGCAAGAGGGCAATAAGCTTGCGGTCAGTATCGTCGAGCGGAATGGCCATGTTCCTGCCTTCTGTCAATTTTGAGGCACTCAGCGCTTCGGGTGTCAAAAATGCAAGCGGTTTGAACCCGTGGAGCATGCCTCGTTTAGAATTTGAAGACCCAAATTAACGGAATGTCAGCGCAACCCTGATATGTAGAATTAACCAGGGGGATGCCATGTTCAAAATGCAGTGGTCGGATTTCTTTGTGCCGCTCTCAGGGCCCATGGGTCGCAAGGACTATTTTATCGCATTCTTCAAACTCGGCATCGCCTATTTTATCGGTATTCAAGTTGTCTCACTGCTTTTGAGTTTTGCGTTGGAGCAGGATGCGAATACAGCCTTCACCAACCCTTTCGCGACAAATCCGGTTGCTAAAGCCTTGACACAGATCATACTGCTTTGGTCAGTTTTGGTGCTGGTGTACCGGCGCATGCTGGATGCTAAGCAAAGCGTCCGGACGAAATTCTGGGCTTGGCAGTTTATTTTTCCCTTGGCACTGGTCGCTCTTGTCGGTGCCAACCTCCTGAGCGCCTTCGGGTTTCAAAGGTTTCTCGA
>JANOYJ010000144.1:0-14694 GCA_031428815.1 Phyllobacterium sp. | reverse complement strand
GCCACAACGGCAAGCGATGTGTTCTTCGACGCGGCAATCGCCTGAAACGAGGTCATGATACCAATGACCGTGCCGAACAGCCCGATGAAGGGAGCCGACGAGCCAACGGTCGCAAGAAATACGAGACGCGATTCCAGTGTTTCAATTTCGCGTGTCAGCGCCACATCCATGGATTTTTCAATCCGCATTTGCAGGCCAATCGGTGAACGCGCCCCGCGCTCAAAGGACTTCTTCCATTCGCGCATCGCGGCCACGAAGATTGAGCCCATGCCGGGCGTCTGCCGGTCAGCAAGAGTGCGATAAAGTTCTTCCAAGGATTGCCCGGACCAGAAAATTTGCTCGAACCGGTCAATCGCCGCCCGCATCTTCCGATAGGACACGATTTTTTCGAAGACGATGGCCCAGCTCCAGATCGATGCACCGACCAGCCCGATCATCACCAGCTTAACCACCCAGCCCGCCTGGATGAACAGGCCCCAAAGCGAGGTATGGCCTGCGTCCACGGCAACCGCGATATTTTCCATCTGTCTTGGTCCTTGAATCCAAACGCCCGGCATTTGGGGCCGGGCGGTCCACTTGATCGTTGAGCGTCAGATGCGCCAACGAGCTTTCCCGTTGCGGCGCTTCTTTCCGCAGAATTTGGTCAAAGCATGGCGCTTGGTTAATGCGGCCCGCCTGTTAACCGCATTCATGGCGCTTTATGGTTAAGGATGGGTTATTTTTGCGGCGCTATCACGGGAAACCGGGCAATCCAATCCTTAGGAAAGCGTCGTGGTTTTCCCTCAGAATTGACAATCGCCGCCTCAACCTGCGCCTCAATCAGCAGCTTTCCACCGCTTAATATCCGCTGTCCCATCGCGATGCGCGCGCCGGAGATATCCGCAACCCGCGTTTCAATCTCCAACACATCATCAATCCGCGCCGGAGCGATGAACTCGATCTGCAAGCGCCGCACGACCCAGACCAGTTTCTCGCCGTGCAGACCATCGCCAATCTCGCCATGATGAATGCCGACCAGTCGCAGAAAATCCGTCCGTCCGCGTTCCATGAAATGCAAATAGCGGGCATGATACACGATGCCGGAAAAGTCGGTGTCCTCGTAATAAACCCGCTGGCGCAGGAGATGCCCTGTCGCGGTCAGCGCACCTGCCAGCTCTTTACCAAGTTCGCTCATTCTCGTTTCCGCCAAAAGGTTCACAGCCTATATGCGACAAGACAATAAGATTGGCAAAACATGAAACTTCTTAGCCTGCTCGTCCTCGCGCTCTTTTTTGGCCTTGCCCCCGCAAGCGCTGCGACCTTTCAAGCCAAGCGGGGCATTTCCCTCGACATTTGGACAACTTGGCCCGACGAATCGAAATGGGATGATGAGAGCGTGATGTTTCCCTTCCCCGAATGGCGCAGAACCGTCGGTGAAAAGGAGTTGCATGACCTTAAAGCCGTCGGTTTCGATTTCATCCGAATCCCGATCGACCCCTCACCCTTCTTGTTAGAAAAGACTGCTGTCATCCGCGACCGCCTGTTCGAGGAAGTGATCGCCTCAGTCGATCTCGTTACCAAGGCAGGCTTGAAGGTGATCGTCGATCTCCATGATTTTCCCGCAGGTGGCAATCGCGCCATTGGCACAATGGAAATCATGAAGGACGAGGCGCTGTTCGCGGCCCATGTCGATCTCGCCCGCCGCATGGCAGGCCTGCTCAAAAACTACGATCCTGAACAAGTGGCCTTTGAAGTCTTCAATGAGCCGGTGATCGATTGCGATGAAGATAATACCAGCCTCTGGCCAGAAAAGCTCAAGCAGCTCTTCGCCGCCAGCCGCGCTTCGGCGACGAAACTCACACTCATTCTATCGGGCGGCTGTTGGGGCGGTTCGGAAGGATTGGTCAAACTCAACCCCAAAGACATTCCCGACGATAATATCATCTGGTCGTTCCATTCTTACGACCCTTTTATCCTTACCCATCAAGGCGCCTCATGGGCGGGCGATTTCATGCCTTATATCTACGGCTTGCCCTTTCCGCTGCATGAAACACCAAAGGCGGAACTCGACACCGTGTTGGATGAAATCCGCGCCCGTATCAAAAGCGATGCGCCAAAAGTCCGCCGCTCTGGCATGCTCTCCTATCTCGACGAGGAGATCGCTAAGATCAACACGAAAGAGGGTCTCGACCACGCAATGGACCTCCCCTTCACCCGCGTCTCAGACTGGGCGAAGAAATATGATATCGACCCGTCCAACATCCTGCTCGGCGAGTTCGGCATGATCCGCCAGGAATACGGCAACCCGATCATCATCCCCGGCAAAACCCGCGCCGCCTATGTGAAAGCCATGACAGAGCGGGCTGAGGCAGCCGGATTTGCCTGGTCCGTCTGGTCCTATGGTGGCGCGTTCGGCGTAGTGGACGCCTTTGACGGGGAGAAGGCGGAGGCGGATGTGCTGGATATGGTGCGGGGGATGAAGTAGGTCACTCCTCCTCAAACAACAGCGCCTGCTGCGCGGCATCCCTTGGCGGGTCCATGCCAAGATGTCGCCACGCGTTTGCGGCCAGCACACGCCCGCGCGGGGTGCGTTGCAGGAAGCCCTGTTGGATGAGATAGGGCTCGATAATATCTTCAATCGCATCACGCGGCTCGGAAAGGCCGGCGGCAATCGTCTCGACACCCACCGGCCCGCCGCCGAAATTCAAGGCGATCATGTTGAGATAGCGCCGGTCCAGAGCATCCAGCCCCATCGCATCAACTTCAAGCCGCGTCAGCGCTGCATCGGCAATGATGCGGTTGACCGTTTCATCACCGCCTGCATGGGCAAAATCGCGCACGCGTCTGAGCAAGCGCCCCGCAATGCGCGGTGTGCCGCGTGAGCGTCGCGCGATTTCGGTGGCGCCTTCATCATTAAGCGGCAGACCCATAATCCGAGCGCCGCGCCGAACGATGAGTTCCAATTCCTCAACCGTGTAGAAATTCAGCCGCACGGGAATGCCGAACCGGTCGCGCAGCGGGTTGGTCAAAAGCCCGAGCCGCGTCGTCGCCGCCACCAGCGTGAACTTTGCCAAATCAATCTTCACCGAGCGTGCCGATGGTCCTTCACCGATGATGAGATCAAGCTGATAATCCTCCATCGCCGGATAAAGAATTTCCTCCACCGCCGGGTTCAGCCGGTGGATTTCATCGATGAACAAAACATCGTTTTCTTCCAAATTCGTCAAAAGCGCCGCCAAATCACCCGCCTTGGCAATCACCGGGCCTGACGTGGAGCGGAAATTGACGCCAAGTTCCTTTGCCATAATCTGCGCCAGCGTCGTCTTGCCAAGCCCCGGCGGGCCGACAAACAAAACATGATCCAGCGCTTCGCCCCGCGACTTGGCGGCATCGATGAAAACCTTCAAATTCTCCCGAGCTGCCTTTTGGCCGATGAACTCGGACAGGGATTGCGGACGCAGCGAAGAATCCACATCCTCGCCGCGCTTTTCAGGGGAGATAACGCCACGGGTTGCGTCGCTCACGGTCTTGCCTCGTCAGCTCGTCCCGCGAGCGCCAGTCCCAAATACTGGGTTAAAACGGCCGAAAAAGCGGCGCATCCGCCGATTGCAACGCCGTAGCTGATCCAAACCAGAGATCGGAGGAGAAACAAAAGCATTATTGGCGTGAAAAACGAAATTACGGCCGTGGACCAATAGGAAATTGCACCATTGCGATAAACAATTGCTGCGGCAATAGCGCCGGCCAATACGGCAATTGGCATCCCAAATAAGTAAGCGAAAAAAATTAACCGCGACCACTCCCCAACTATCCCTCCCAAAAGTGACAACACATTTAGATTTTCAAGACTTGCGACAGCATCAACAACGACGAGAGGCACCAGTCCGAGTGCCGGTCCCAAAAATAACGCAAATAGAAATGTTGACATCGCTTCGCCAAAATATCGCCGCGGCGTTGGCGACGACGAGCCAGAAATATGCGAAGCGTCGCTCATGCGAGAAGCTCCATGCCAGGAAGTTCCGAAGCAGCTATTTTGTCAAAGGTCAGCGTTCGAGCACAGCGGTGACGCTGGTTGAGCAAACCAATCACAGCGTCGGAGAAATCGCATTTGCGGTCCTCGCAAAGCGCTGCCGCGTCGCCGACAATCTCGTAATGCTCAACCTCTAGATCATGCCGCTCAAGCAGGCTTCGAATCGCGGCGATGATCGCCTTGCGCGGATACTTGTAGAACCGGCGCAACGTCCACGAAAATTCCAGTACGACGGCGAGATTTACGAAGAACAGGTCTTTGGAGGGGCGATCAGCTATCAATTGCGCCACGCGCCTTGTCTGAGCTTCGTCATCTCGGACAAAGACGCGAATGAGCACATTGGTGTCAATGCCAATCAGGGCCATTAAAGCTGATCGCCTTCGTCGTCCAAGCCTAGGACGTGCCGCCCGGCGGCTTCGGCGACCGCCGCGTCAATTTCCTCAAATGTGGCGCCCCTTCCACTTGGCGGATCGCCGAGAAAGCCCACTAAGTCCGCAAAATTCTTATTTCTCGGGATAACGATCATCTCACTTCCCCGCACCCAAGCATAACACCTGTCACCAGGCATGATATTCAGCTCGTCCCGGATTTCTTTTGGAACCGTCATCTGGCCTTTTGAAGTGATAGTCAGGTGCGCGCCCATTGCAAAATCTCCTTACTTTTAAAAAATAGTAAGGAATGGATTTGATTGCAAGCAATAATTCTCACCGCGCCAGCTCCTTCAACCCCAGCCGGATCAGCTTGGCCGAGTCCGCCCCTTCACCCGCCACCTTCATCGCCGCCGCGACGGCGTTGGCCGCGACATCGCGCGAATAGCCCAAATTGGTGAGCGCTGAGACCGCATCCATCACCGGCACGGGGGCGACGCCCTCGCCAAGCTCTTGCTTCAACCCGATGGTGCCGGAGGCTGATCCCGCAAAGGCCGGAGCCTTGTTCTTCAGTTCCGTAACAATCCGCTCCGCCACTTTCCTGCCAACGCCTGGTGCACGCGACACCATTGCCAAATCTCTGAGCGCAATGGCATTGGCCAAATCCGGCGCGGTCAAGGTCGAGAGCACCGACAGGGCAACCTTGGCCCCGACACCCTGCACGCTCTGCAAAAGTTTGAACCATTCGCGCTCGAGCACTGTCTGAAACCCGTAAAGCCGGATCATGTCTTCGCGCACATAGGTCTCAATGAACAGGCTCACCGCCTCGCCGGCACCGGACAAATTGCCCAGCGTGCGCATCGAACAATACGCAACATAGCCAACGCCATGCACATCGATGACCACATGATCCTCACCGATCTCATCAATGACGCCTTTGAGTTTACCGATCATGCCAAAGCCCTTCGCATCGCTGCACCCTGCCGGTGGTGGGCGTGGCAAATCGCAATCGCCAGCGCGTCCGCCGCATCGGCTGAATCCACCACACTCTTCGGCAGAAGCACTTTTACCATCATCTGAATTTGCGCCTTATCGCCATGCCCGACGCCAATCACGGCCTTCTTCACGGCATTAGGCGCGTATTCTGCCACCAATAATCCGGCCTTGGCAGGAACCAACATCGCAATGCCCCGCGCTTGCCCGAGCTTCAGCGTGGCGGAAGCATCAACATTGACAAAGGTATTTTCCACAGCCGCCTCATGCGGCATTTGCGCATGGATCACTTCGGAAAGGCCATCAAAAAGCTCGCACAGCCGCGATGCCAAATCCTTCTTGTCATTAGAGCGGACAGTGCCCGCCGCGACAAATTTCAAAGAATTTCCAAGCGTCTCGATCACACCCCATCCGGTACGGCGCAGCCCTGGATCAATACCAATAATGCGAATCGAAATCGTCATATGAGAAACCCTGTTGCGGGGGCTTCTATATCAATCTGACGAAGTGAACAAACAGAAAACAAAAACCGGAGCATCGTGCGAAAAAGTATGTGCGGTTTTTCGTGAAAACGATGCGGCAAAAGTTGAAAGAGATTAGCGGCTACCGAAAGCGGTTTTCAACAGCGCAAGTTGATCGCCAACGTGATTGCGGTTATCGAGGACATCGCTTGGCGCGACTTTCGTGCCGTAAATATCCTTGTCGAGCTTTGCGACCAAGGTCTGCAATTTCAACGAACGCTCGACTATTGCCTTAAATGTCACGGGCAATTCTTCCCATGACGGCACACTGAGCGAGGCGGACGGCGTATCAAGACGTACTTTCGACTTCTCATCCGCTACCTGCGCCCGCGTCATTTCGCCATTATTGGCAGCACGCTGCAATAACAACCATGACGCAACCTGCATCAATCGCGTGGTGAGCCGCATGGATTCAGCGGCATAAAGCGTCGCCGCAAGGCGTGTCATGCGCTTGGCCTCAACGCGGCCTTCACCATCAAGATAGGCCGCAGCCTCTTCGACAAGACGCATGCCATCCGCATAAAGTGGTTTGAAAGAGTCTGAAAACACCCGGCGCTCAGCGAGGCGGATAGGCGCGGATATAATGTTCGGATTTTCGGTCATTCGCTACCCTGCCTGCCACTCATACTCAAACACCGTCAAATTGGTGCGGATAAAGGCCAAACCTTTCGGTTTCGCAACATCATCAGAGTGACAAACTGCTCCTAGCGCACAGGAAGCGCAAGCGTATGTTTAATAAAAGGTTAACGACCATCGTGCATATCACGTCAAAAAAAAGAGCCGCAAAGGCGGCTCTCAAGAGTTTAACAGGGAGGCGTCAAACAGAGCGATAGGCACCGCTAAGTATGAATCCGGAAAATCCGAATGAATGTAGTTAACACCTGTAAAGGTTAAGGACGGGTTAAGTGTCTGTTTAAGAATTCAAATCCGCGAGTCATTTGGTGCGGTTTTCGAGAACCGGAGCGGAGCGAACTAAAGTTCGTGAGCACCGGAAGCGGAAGAAAACCACGCCAGATGTCCGTGGATTTGAATTATCCGACAGACACTAAGTCTCAGCCAAAAACCGCAAATGCCCCGTCCCAAACCAGCTTAAGAGACACGATAGCCATCATCACCAGCATGAGCGGATAAAACAAATCCGCACTCATGCGCTTAACCAGCAAAGCGCCCGCAACTGTCGCTAAAAATGCGATTGGCAACAGAACCGCCGAAGCAGCAAGGTTTGTCGCGTCAAACTGGCCCAGCGCAAAATAGGGAACGAGCTTAATCGCATTGACTACGGCGAAAAAAATCGTGCTGGTCCCGGCATAGATTTTCGGATCCACTTTCAAAGGTAGCGTATAAACCTGATAGGGTGGCCCGCCGGCATGGGCCACGAAACTCGTAAAGCCTGCCGCCATACCCCAAATACTGCCCCACACACGATTGTGCGGCCGGGCCTCAACAATTTTCTGACGCGCGGTGATGAGATGACGCAGAATGAACCAAACACCGAGCAGGCCGACGATCAGCTTCACCATATCATCTGTCACCATTTTGGCGGTGAGATAGCCGATGAAAATGCCGATGACTGCGCCCGGCAGCATGATTTTCAGCGTCCGAACATCTCGAAAGCCGCGCCATGACCAAAGCGCGACAATATCCATCAAAATCAGGATTGGCAGCATGATCGCCGCGCCTTGCACTGGCGACACGATCAATGCCAGTAGCGGTACGCCCAACTGTCCCATCGCGCCGCCAAGTCCGCCCTTGGAAAGGCCGACAAAAAAGACCGCAGGAATAGCGACCGCGTAAAACCACGGATCATAGATTAAATTTGTCAAGGGAAGACGATCTGAAAAGGCGTTGCGACGTTACAAGAGAAACTGCACTCCAGTCTCTTGTCTCTAGCTGGAAGACAGCGGAAAATCATCCTTATCCCGAAGAAAATTTCCATGTTTTCACTTGCTTATCGGTCTTGCCCTATTCCAATCATGTTTGATGCTAAAAGCATGGCATATCCGATGGAGTCCACATGTCTGATACTGAAATACCCAACCGCTGCCGTCTTGTTCTGATTAGCTTTCCAAGCAGCAATGTGGCGAAGTCTGTTGCCGCCCTGTCCAATGCATTGTCAGGCGGCGATGTGGCCTCTGTTATACTGGCACGCGGCGAATATAGTGAAAAAGACTATCAGACGTTCTGTGAAAAGGCTGTTCCAGTCGTCCAAGCCGCGGATGCCGCCGCGATGGTCGTCGACAATAGTCAAGTGGCCGGACGCGCCAAGGCCGATGGCATCCACATCACCGGTTCAATCGCCGACGTTAAAGACGTCGTCAATGCGTTTTCGCCGCGCCTTATCGTCGGCGCTTCGAGCAATGCCTCACGTGATGACGCCTTGGACAAGGGCGAGCTTCGGCCTGACTACGTATTTTTCGGCAAACTTGACGGCGATACCCATCCGGAATCCCATCCAAAAAACATTGAACTCGGGGAGTGGTGGGCGTCCATGATCGAACTGCCATGCATCGTCATGGGCGGCTATCTGCCGGATAGCGTCACAGCGATTGCCAAGTCGGGCGCAGAGTTCGTTGCGCTTTCTGCGGCTATTTTCGGCGAGGGCCGCGTGCCAAGCGAGCAGGTCGCCGCCGCCAATGCATTTCTCGATGAGGTTGGAGATTTTGCCGAGGCCGCTGATGCGCGCTAAAGCGTTTGCTCTTTTCGGCTTCTGTTTGGTGACACTCACGCAGGTAAGCATTGCCAACGAAACAACGCCAAAAAGCAATGGGCTTCTCCCCTCTGAATCCTCAGTCAATCCGAACAGGTTCGGTGACAAGCCCGCAGATGACGCGTTTGGCGCGTTTCAGCGCGGCTATTACAAGTCCGCCCTTGCGCTTGCCTTAAAACTTGCGGCGCAAGGCGATCCGAACGCACAAACGCTGGCCGCGGAGATTTACGCACGGGGTTTGGGCACAAGAGAAAATCACAAGGAGGCCGCCCGCCTCTATGCGCTCGCTGCCGAAAAGGGAGTTATAGAGGCGCAGTTGCAAACGGCGCTCTATACAGTCGATGGCAAGTATTTGCCAAAGGACCCGAAAAAAGCGGCCGAACTGATGCAAAAGGCGGCGGACCGGGGCAACCGCACTGCTCAGTTTAATTTTGCGCAGATGCAAATGCAGACGCAGCCCGGAAACGCAGGCGTGAGCAAAGCCATACCCTATTTTACAAAGGCCGCTGAACAAGGCCTTCCTGACGCACAATATGCGATGAGCCAGATTTTTTACAATGGCGCAGGCGGCATCACCGCCGATGACGTCAAGGCGCGGGACTGGATGACGCAAGCGGCCCGTCAGAACTTTGACACCGCGCAATTGGATTTGGCCGTTTGGTTGATTGACGGAACTGGCGGCCCGAAAGATTACCAGGCAGCGTTCGGATGGCTGCGCCGTGCCGCCGCTAGCGGTAATATCGCCGCCGCAGCCCGCCTTGCCAAACTCTATCGCGATGGCGTTGGCACAGATCCCTCTTCGCAATCCGCTGCCGCTTGGTACATCAAAGCAAAACGTGCCGGTCTCAAAGACAGAGAGCTTGACGACTTCATGGACGGCTTGACCGAAGAAGAAGTGCAAAAAGCCCTCGCGCTCGCCAACACCCTGAAATAAAACACAAAAGCGGCCGGACTTGCCTCTTGGCCCGTTTTGTGGTCATGAGGCGCAAAATTCGCGCCCTTTACCGGCGCGAGCCATCCAACATTCCGAAAGAACAGCATGAAAATCAACGGCAACGAAATCCGTCCGGGCAATGTTATTGAGCATCAAGGCGGGCTTTGGGCCGCCGTTAAGTGCAATCACGTGAAGCCCGGCAAGGGCGGCGCCTACAATCAGGTCGAGCTGAAAAACCTGATCGACGGCACCAAACTCAATGAACGCTTCCGCTCGGCGGAGACGGTCGAAAAAATCCGGCTCGAACAGAAGGATTTCTCCTTCCTCTACGAGCAGGGCGAAGCTCTGGTCTTCATGGACACGGAAACCTATGAGCAGCTTGAACTGCAAAAGGATTTTGTCGGCGAGCGCGCTGCGTTTTTGCAAGACGGCATGATGGTGACGGTGGAACTGCACAACGAGCGCCCGATCGGCATTTCGCTGCCCGATTATGTGACGCTGATGATTGCCGAGGCTGATCCCGTCGTTAAGGGCCAGACAGCCGCCTCGTCCTACAAGCCTGCCATTCTTGAAAACGGTGTGCGTATCCTTGTGCCACCGTTTGTCGCTGCCGGTGAACGCGTTGTCGTCGACACCACCGAACTCACCTATATGCGCCGCGCCGACTGATCCGGTAGTTTTAACGTCTGAATAAAGGATCGCGTGAATGGCCCGTTCAGCGCTGATGAATGTCATGGTAGGCGCGGCGCTTAAAGCCGGTAAATCGCTCGCCCGCGATTTCGGCGAAGTGCAAAACCTGCAAGTTTCTGTCAAAGGCCCCGGCGATTTCGTGACGCAAGCCGATAAGCGTTCTGAAGAAATCATCTTCAATGAGCTGAAACGCGCCCGTCCGGACTATTCCTTCTTGATGGAAGAAGGCGGCGCGGTTGAGGGCACCGATCCGCAGCATCGCTTCATCATTGACCCGCTCGATGGCACTACCAATTTTCTGCACGGCATTCCGATGTTTGCCATTTCCATCGCCTTGGAGCGCCAAGGCCAGATGGTGGCAGGCGTTATTTATAATCCGGCGATGGACGAACTCTATACGGCCGAACGCGGCGGTGGCGCATTTCTCAATGATCGCCGGCTTCGTGTCGCCAACCGTAAGGAGCTCACAGACTGCGTCATCGGCACCGGCGTGCCGCATCTAGGTCGCGGCCATCACGGCAATTATCTCTTGGATCTGCGCAATGTCATGGGCGAAGTCTCCGGTGTTCGCAGCCTCGCCTCGTCCACACTCGACCTCGCCTGGGTCGCTGCCGGACGCTTTGACGGCTTCTGGGAAGACGGCCTGAAGCTCTGGGACATCGGTGCCGGCATCGTCCTCATCCGTGAAGCAGGTGGCTATATCACTGACCGTTCTGGCAAACAGGATGGTATCGACGGCACCTCCATCGTCGCCGGCAATGAGCTCATCCACAAGGCGCTGATGAAGCAGCTCAAAAAGCCCGTGTAGCGTTTGGCCGACGCTGCCATTTATAAGGGGTCGCATTAGACAGTGCTCTTAAAGGTTCCCTTTCCACACAAAGCCGGACGTGGCAAAATTCTTCATCATCGGATTTCATCATGACCCTCACCGGCTTCATCGCTTATTCCGCCGCCCTAGCTTTAGCCGTGGCCGTGCCCGGGCCCGGTATCGTTGCGATGGTGGCGCGCGGTTTGGGCTCCGGATTTCGCGCGACCCTTCCCATGACGATTGGTATTGCGCTCGGCGATCTCATCTATCTGACGGCGGCAGTTTTGGGTCTTGCATTCATTGCGCAGACATTCGGCATGGTTTTTATGGCCTTCAAATACGCCGGTGCCGCCTACCTTTTGTATCTCGCCTATAAATTCTGGACCGCAGGCGTCGGTATCGAAAAGGTCGAAGCGAAGCGGGCGGAAGGGCCGGTCACTTCTTTCTTGTCCGGCCTCTTGGTGACCTTGGGCAATCCGAAAGTTATGGTTTTCTACCTCGCCCTTCTACCTGCCATTATCGATCTCTCCACCGTCACCCTTAATGACTATTTGATCCTGATAGTGCTGACCATGGCGATCCTGATGCTCGTGCTCCTGCCTTATCTCGCGCTTGCAACCCGAACCCGTGCATTGTTGCAAACGCCGAAGGCGTTGCAACGTATCAGCCGTGTTGCGGCGGGATTTCTGGGCGGCGCGGCTCTCGTGATTGCGACACGGGCCTGAGTAATCCAATCTTCAAACTCACCTCGTTAAGGAATGAAATTCCAGCGAGTGAGAATGTTTCTCGATTTATGGCCTCGTCTTTTGCAGCCACCGGTATAGAGTGTCGTAAAAATCGGGAGTTAGAACATGAGCGAAACCAAAAAGCCGGGCCGTGGCCGCATTTACAATTCGATCACCGAGACAATTGGTGACACCCCGCTTGTGCGGCTCGATAAATTTGCCAAGGCCAAAGGCGTCCCTGCCAATCTTCTCGGCAAGCTTGAATTCTTCAATCCGATTGCGTCCGTCAAAGACCGTATCGGTGTTGCCATGATCGAAAGCCTCGAAAAACAGGGCAAGATTACCCCCGGCAAAACAGTTCTCGTCGAGCCGACATCCGGCAATACCGGTATTGCGCTCGCCTTCGCCGCCGCCTCCAAGGGTTACCGGTTAATTTTGACGATGCCGGAAACCATGTCGATCGAGCGGCGCAAAATGCTCAAACTTTTGGGTGCCGAACTTGTGCTCACAGAAGGACCGAAAGGCATGAAGGGCGCGATCGCCAAAGCCGAGGAGATCCAGGCGACGGACCCGAATCGCTATGTGCTGTTGCAGCAATTCAAGAATCCCGCCAACCCTGACATTCACTTCAAGACCACTGGCCCCGAGATTTGGGACGACACCGACGGCCAGGTGGATGTCTTCGTCAGTGGGGTGGGTACGGGCGGCACCATCACGGGCGTGTCGCGTTACATCAAGCAGGCCAAGGGCAAGCCGATCTTGTCGGTGGCCGTGGAGCCGACGCACAGTCCGGTGATCGCGCAGAAGCTGGCGGGCCTCGAAATCAAGCCGGGTCCGCATAAGATTCAGGGCATTGGCGCGGGCTTCATCCCCGACAACCTGGACATGAGCATGATCGACGAGGTGCAACAAGTCACCAACGACGAGGCCATTGACATGGCGCGGCGACTGGCCAAAGAAGAGGGCATCCTGTGCGGCATCTCCTGCGGCGCAGCGGCGGTGGGCGCGATCCGCGTGGCCCAACGTCCCGAGATGGCCGGCAAGATCATCGTCGTGGTTCTGCCGGACGCCGGCGAACGCTATCTGACGAGTGCACTGTTTGAAGGCATGTTCAACGACTAAGCGGCCGGATTTTCGCTATCCTCAACGGTGATGCGAACTTTTCTTTTATTCACTCTCGTGGCCACCTTGCTGGATGCCCAATCGACGGCGGAGCGGATGGGGTACGGCCCGAAAGATCGAGTGCTGATGGTGCATGCCGACGACCTGGGCATGTCGCACACGGTGAACGTGGCCAGCATGGAAGCGCTGAAGCAGGGGCTGGTGACGTCGGCCAGCGTGATGGTGCCCTGCCCCTGGTTTTTGGAGATCGCGAATTTCGCCAAGAGCCATCCGGAGTTCGACATCGGCCTGCACCTCACGCTCACTAGCGAATGGAAGAAGTACCGCTGGGGACCGGTAGCGTCGCGCGATAAGGTTCCCGGTCTAATGGACCCGGAAGGCTACTTATGGCGTGACGTCAAGTCCGTAGCGCAGCATGCAACTGCGGCCGAAGTGGAAATGGAGTTGCGAGCCCAGATCGACAAGGCGCTCGCCACCGGATGGAAGCCCACGCACCTCGATACCCACATGGGCACCTTGTATGCCCGTGTCGACTTTTGGGAGGTTTATGCCAAGCTCGGCCGCGAATACAAGTTGCCGGTGATGTTGATGCGCCCGACCCCCTCCTTCGTCGCGGAAGCGGCGAAAGACGGCTACCCCATCACGGCGGCGATGCTCGACAAGAAAGATCGCGATGGGTATGTGCTGCTGGACCATCTGGTGACCGGCGTTCCGGGCCGCACGATTGCCGAGCGTCGCGCGTCCTATCAGAAGCTCTTACGGGAGTTGCCCTCGGGCGTCACCATGCTGATTGTGCATCTGGGCATCAATGACGAGGAGCTCAAGAATATTACGAATAATTGGGAGGCCCGTTGGTCAGACTATCGTAACTTTACTGACCCTGAGATGCGCGAGCTGATGAAGGAACTCGGCATCAAACAGACCACGTGGCGAGAAATGAGTAAGTTGACCAAATGATAAAAGCATGGCAAGTTGAGGCTTGGGGCGAACCGAGTTCGTTGAAACTAGGTTCATCGCCAGTAGTAGCGCCCGGCGCGGGCCAAGTGCGTATCCGGCACCAGGCGGCGGGCTTGAATTTTTTCGACTTACTGCAGGTGCGCGGACAATATCAGATTAAGCCGCCCTTTCCATTTACGCCTGGTGCGGAAGTCGCAGGCACTATTGAAGCGGTAGGTGACGGTGTGGCCCAGTTCAGCGTGGGCGATCGCGTGATGGCTTTGTGCCTCCAGAATGGCTTCAGCGAGGCTTTGAACGTTCCGGCAACTCACGTCTTCGCGCTGCCCGAAGGCTGGAGCTTTTCGGAGGGCGCGGCATTCCCGATTGTCTATCACACGGGCTGGTACGCGCTCCATCGGCGCGCCAGGTTGGCGGCGGGCGAGACACTGTTGGTGCACGCGGGCGCGAGCGGCGTGGGCATGGCGGCCATCCAGATCGGCAAGGCGCTGGGGGCTCGCGTACTAGCGACGGCCTCCACTGAGGCCAAGCGGGCCTTCGCATTGAGCGTGGGAGCCGACGAGGCGATCGACTATACGCAGGCGAACTGGCCCGACGAAGTGAAGCGACTCACCGGTGGCCGTGGCGCGGACGTGATCTATGACCCGGTGGGCGGCGACGCCTTCGATGCGTCGACTAAGTGCATCGCCTCCGAGGGCCGAATTCTAGTGATAGGCTTTGCTTCCGGCCGCATCCCGACGATTGCTGCCAATCGGATCCTGATTAAGAACTTTGAGGTAATTGGCGCGGTATGGGGCGCTTACGCGCTTCCCCGCCCCGGTTATCTGGCCGAAGCGCAAGCTTCCTTGTCGGCGCTGGCACTG
>JANOYJ010000143.1:0-3366 GCA_031428815.1 Phyllobacterium sp. | reverse complement strand
CTTAAGGCGACGATTCTGAGCTACGGGTCGTTGTTGCACGATTTGCGGCTTAAAGGCCATGATGCGCCACTGGTGCTGGCCTATGCGGAGTTCAAAGACTATTTGGAGCATTCGCCGTATCTCGGGGCGAATTGCGGGCGTTCCATTAATCGCATCCGTAACGGCGAACTAATGATTGATGGCAAGACATTTCAATTAGAGAAAAACTATATAGGCAAGCATAATTTGCACGGCGGAACCAACGGGATTGGTACGCGGAACTGGACATTCGTTGCTGTCTCCAAGGATGAAGCCGTGCTGGAAGTTCGCTGCCCGGATGGCAATATGGGCTTTCCCGGCAATCTTGATGTGCGCGCCACGTATCGTTTATCAGGCAAGGGTGTGCTGTCCGTGACGTTGGAGGCTGTGACCGACAAGCCGACGATTTGCAATTTGTCACACCACACATATTTTAATTTGGAGGATGGCGGACGCACGCCGATTCTTGATCATCAGATGCAAATCAATGCTGATGCTTATCTGCCGGTAGATGATGCGTTAATTCCGGATGGGCGCGTATTGCCGGTTGCCGGTACGGATTTTGATTTTCGTAGCGTCAGAGCGATCCGGCGCGAGCGCGATGCTGCGCAGGTTATCTATGACAATAATTTCTGTGTTTCGGCGGCGCGGGGCGAAATTCGTCAAGTCGCTATCGTGAAAGCCAAGGGCTCCGGGGTCACTATGGAATGCTGGAGTGGGGAGCCCGGACTACAATTTTACGCGGGCAATACAATGAAGCGGCCCGCGCTTTCGCCGTCTGGTTTTGCATATGACGCGTATTGCGGATTTTGTCTTGAAACACAGGTTTGGCCAAATTCGCCGGAGTATCCGTATTTTCCCCAAGCGATATTGCGACCCGGCGAGGTGTCAACCCAAGTCACAGAGTATCGGTTTGCTATCTAGTTGTTTCTATAAGTGAACCATAGGTTGTTAAAAACCAGTATACTGTCTCAGGGACCGAAATTTTTCATTGCACTAGGTAAATTTTACCTAGTGTAATTTTTGTGATGCGGCATAAGTTAGGTCATGTTGTACTGTCCCATTAGAAGAATGAGTCTTTGGGGCTAATGATGATGCAGGCCAGAGGGAACATTGCCGGTGGATAGTAAAGCAATGCGGCGTGGGGGCGTTGTGAAGGGGCCTGCCGCAGAGTCCGGCGAAGACATCCGTAAAGAACTGGAAGAACTGACATCACTCTATCGATTCAGCTATTTTGCGCTTGCGACAGTGCCGAGTGATGGCGGTAAGTTGTTTACCGACGACGTTCTTTTCTCAAGTTGGCCTGCCGAGCTCATTCATCAATTTGATGAGCTTAATCTTGCCGGGGGCATTATCGAGTATGTGCAGCATTCGACCATGCCGCTGCAACTGGATTTGGTGGAATTTGCTAAAGTCGTTCCACCGGAAATTTCAGACCAGACACAGCGCCTTTTGGGCAGCTATGGCATCAGCCGTTCTGTGATTTTTCCAGTTCACAACAAGGACGGCTCCAAAGCCAAAGTGACGTTCGAAGGCAACCGGGATTTTGTCGACGAGCACGACATAGCGACCTTGCATTTGCGCTCCATCAGTCTGTTCGGTCGCTATCTGGATATGGTGACGCGCAAGCCGGAAGAAAAGCATGTGCGCTTTTTGACGGTGCGCGAGCGCGAATGTCTGAAATGGATTGCCGGCGGCAAAACCAGTGTTGAGGTTGCGGCCATTATGGACCTGTCGGAGCATACGGTGACGCATTATCTGACCAATGCGGCCAACAAACTCAACGCCAGCAACCGCGTCCATGCGGTCGCGATTGCGATGCGGTTGAATTTGTTGGATTAATCCGCCTTAGAACTGCACCACGCTCCGTATCGACTCGCCTGAATGCATCAGGTCGAACGCCCGGTTGATGTCCTCAAGCGGCATTGTATGGGTGATGAGATCGTCGATGTTGATCTTACCCTCCATATACCAGTCAACAATCTTCGGCACGTCGGTGCGCCCGCGCGCGCCGCCGAAGGCAGTGCCTTTCCAGACGCGTCCGGTGACTAGCTGGAAGGGACGGGTGGAGATTTCTTTGCCCGACGCTGCGACACCGATGATGATGCTTTCGCCCCAGCCGCGATGCGTGCATTCGAGCGCCTGACGCATGATGTCTGTATTGCCAATGCATTCAAAAGAGAAATCTGCGCCGCCGCCGGTGAGGTCAACAATCGCCTGCACCACCTTGTCGCGGCCGACTTCATCCGGATTGATGAAATGCGTCATGCCGAATTTCTTGGCCATCGCGACTTTTGAGGGATTGAGATCCACGCCGATAATCTTGTCCGCGCCGACCATGCGCGCGCCCTGAATGACGTTCAGCCCGATGCCGCCGAGGCCGAAGACGACGACATTGGCGCCCGGCCAGACTTTCGCCGTGTTGATGACCGCGCCGATGCCGGTGGTGACGCCGCAGCCGATATAGCAGATCTTGTCGAACGGTGCGTCTTCGCGCACTTTTGCGAGCGCGATTTCCGGCAGTACTGTGAAGTTCGAGAATGTCGAGCAGCCCATATAGTGGAACACATCCGAGCCTTCGCATTTGAACCGGCTGGACCCGTCCGGCATGACGCCTTTTCCTTGAGTGGCGCGGATGGCGGTGCAGAGGTTTGAGCGCTGCGAGGTGCAGGTTTTGCACTGGCGGCATTCGGGCGTGTAAAGCGGAATGACATGATCGCCCACTTTCAAACTCGTCACCCCCGAGCCGATTTCGCGCACGATGCCGGCGCCTTCATGGCCGAGGATGGCCGGGAAGATGCCTTCCGGATCGGCGCCGGACAAGGTGTAGTAGTCGGTGTGGCAGATGCCGGTGGCCTTGATTTCGACCAGCACTTCGCCCTCTTTCGGGCCCTCGAGATCAACCTCTTCAATGGTCAGTGGTTGGCCCGCTTTCCATGCGATCGCTGCTTTGGTTTTCATGATTCGTGGTCCCGGTGGATGGTGAAGACGACATCATATCAAGCCCCGGGTCAGAATGCGACCGCCGCCGCCCGTCGTCGCCGCGAAAAGCGGGGATCCATGCTGGCGCATCCCGTCGTCCCCGCGAAAAGCAGGGATCCATGCTGCGCGTGCAACGCGGTTTTGGGTGAACAATGTAGCGCAGTGAGTATGGGTCCCCGCTTTCGCGAGGAAGACGGCCGCCGCCCCTCGTCCCCGCGACAAGCGGGGATCCATGCTGAGCGTGCAATGCCGTTTTGCCTGAACAATGCAGCTCAGTGAGTATGGGTCCCCGCTTTCGCGAGGACGACGGGCGCTATTTCGGCTTGTTGAAGCGGCTGGCGAAGCCGGCATGCAGGGCGTTGAGGG
>JANOYJ010000142.1:0-3374 GCA_031428815.1 Phyllobacterium sp. | reverse complement strand
CATCGCTGGGGCGAAAGCCGGACCAGCTCATGCCGGTATGGCCCATCGGATTGCCGCGTCCTTTATGGGGCAGCGTGTCGCCGGGCGGGCAGTCGAAGCGCTCGAAGGAATAGGGTGAGGCGGCATGGTTTTGTTCGAGTGTAATCGTTGCTACGATCAAATGCGCGGCGCGGGTGAAGGTCGCGTCCAGATGATCGGTCCGGCCCGTCGCTTGCCACAGGTCATGCGCCAGTTTGAGTGGGGCGCAGAGGGAATCGAGTTCATACTTGCGCTCCCAGATCCAGTCGCCCATGTCGGTCTTATCTTTGTTGTGACAGTGCCCGTTCGCGGTCTCGTTAAAGGCGTTGGCATAGGGGTCGATCAGCACATAGCGCATCTGCCGCTTCACCACGCCGGCGATCAAGTCCGCGAACAGCGGGTCGGTCTTTGCCAGCTGCAAGTACGGCCGCACCTGCGCTGCAGAATCGCGCAGCCACATCGCCGGAATATCGCCGGTAATGACAAACACGCTGCCATCGCTCTGCTTTTGCAGCGTGGTGGTAAAAGTGTTTGAGAGTGTATCCGCAAACATCTTTGGCAGGCGCGGATAGTGCGGGAATGTGTCCGCGACTTTTTCGACGAGGGTTTGCATGGAGGGCGGAAGCATGAAGGGCCTTGGCTAAAATGACTGAGTGGGCAGGTAATGCGAAAGAGGGCGAGGGGGCAAGGTGCTTTGCCTTGTCAGCCCGTTCGGTAAAAGCTAAATCCTCCGGATGAAGCATCTCGCTATCGCCGTTGTATTCTTCGCCATTGCCTTCCCCGCGCAAGCCGCCGAGTGGCAGGCGCGCGAGCAGGTTAAGGCCTATGCGATATCCGGCACGACCGGCCCCGAACTCTACGCCTCCATTGGCGAAAAGGGTCCGCTGATTGGCAAGACGCGCACTATTGCATTGACCAATTGGGATTTGAAGTGGTCGCGCACATATGAACCGCAGGGTAGTTCCTGCCGCCTTGTTTCTGCCAAGCCGTTTCTGACCATCACCTATTCTCTGCCGAAGCCTGCTTCGACGCTCGGGTCTGCAACGGGGCATCACTGGAAGACATTTATCGACGGGATCGCGGCGCATGAGAAGGTTCATGGCGGCGACATCCAGGTGATGGTCGATGACATTATTGCTGTCACTGTCGGGCTCACTGTCGAGAACGATCCCGCGTGCAAATTGATCCGCTCTAAAGTTCTGACGCTGGTTAAGGCTGCAAATGAGGCCTATAAAATCAAAAGCCGGACCTTTGACCAAGCCGAAATGTCGGATGGCGGCAATGTGCATCGGCTGATCCTCGGGCTGGTGAACGGGCGCTGAAAACCGTCAAGCCTGACATACTCCATTTGAGGTATGCGGACGGGGGTGAATTCTGTCACATTGCCTAAAAGGGGAAACGTTGGCATGCGATATTTTCGGTGGGCAACTTTTATCGTGTGCTTCGTCTCAATGGCTGCGCCGGTCGCTGCGGATACCAATATCGGGGTGCGGGGAATTATCCCGGCCAAGCCTGAGCATGAGCTTTTATCGCGCCAGTTTAAGTCGCTGGTGGAGGGTGAACTGACGCGGCAACTCCTGGAGGCGCAGGAAAGCGGCAAATGCGACGTGCGCATTTTTGATCTTTCCCCTTACAATATTGAAACCCGAAATATTGAAAAAGGACTTCAGGAAGACGGAATTACCGATCAGAAGACGGCTGTGCCGATTGAAGAAATTCCAGCCGATACTTTTGTCGATGGCGTGGTTGGGATGTCGTCTGGCGAGGTCGATTATGTCCTCGATGTCTCAGGTATGGACGGCCAGTCCACGATAAAATTGGAAGGCTCGTTTCCTGAACAGGACATGGTGGAGAAGGCCGCTGACATTGCCAAAACGCTTGTCGGGAAACTCTGCTCGATGAAGCCCTTTCATGTGAAAGGCGGCATGAATGATCTTGTCATCAACCAGACTGTGTGTGACGTCACCAAGCCGTTTACGCTGCGTGGCAGTGGCGCGTCGGCGGGTATCCGTCTCACGCTTGCACCATCGGCAGAGGGCTTGGGGGACTTTGTCGTCAGCGGCAACGCCGCCGGGGTTCGATGGTCGGGCGGCGGCACCTATAGACTTGTCGTTGGCGAAAGTGGTGGAACGTTGAACCTGACCGGTGCTTGGAAAATCTCGACCCCGATGGGCAATTTTCCGGGCAGCGGCACAATCAAGACAAAACTCACGCCGGCTGATGATTGTAAAGACGTCGCGCCGGTTAAGGCGACAGAGAAAAAAAAGAAAAAGAAGAAATGATGTCACCCCAATTGGCGCCATACCACTTGCGAGAAATAACGACGTCGGCGTGTGCAATTACCAAAGTAGAAGCACTTCGGTAACTGTCACCGTTATTGCCGACATGACCAATTGCGCCGGATGTTTAGCGCGTCTCACTTGCCAGTCGGCTCTTGTATTGCCGCGTTGCCCTTTGCTTTTGACGAAACCGTCAAAAGCAGAAACGCTAACAAGGGCCATCGCCGACGACATTAAACCCTGATCCCCGGGCTTGGCATTCATTCGGAAATGTTCGTAAATTCGACCCTTGGCGGGCGCATACGGGCGCGTAAATCTGCGGACAGATGACCGCATCGTCCGGCTCAATACCGCCCGTGCGACGACACTCGCCGGGGTGGAGGATGCGGTAGCCGCGGGATTCGGCGACGCACGCATTGGGGAACGTTTGCCTGTCGCCCGGGCGGGCGGCGCAAACGGGATCAAAATTGCGTGTGCAATAGCCGGGTGGGCCCGGACGTGGTGGCGGGCTGTTGTCATCAACCACGACCGTGCAGGAAGCGGTCAATCCCAAAGCGAAGAGTGAGACGATTAGTCTGCCGGTTTGCATGGCATCCTCCGTTTTCATTACGCCCCTATGGGTCGAGCATAGCGGGATAAGGGGACAGTGCAAGTATGAAAGCCCCGTCGCAATCGTGGCAGGGGCTGTCGGCGCTTCCCGCGCTTTGCACCCGGCGCTTGGTTAGTTTTGTTGGGTGGCAGGCGAGGGGAATCATGGCGGATACGACGCTGAAAGGTGTGCTTTCGCTTTGCGCCGGGGTGTTCGTCTTCTCCATTCAGGATGCCTTACTCAAATCCATATCGGGCACGTATCCGGTGACGGAAGCGCTTGTCTTCCGCGCGATTGTGGCAACGCCGATCCTTTTGTTTTTGATCTGGCGCGGCGCTGGCTTTGCCGCCGTTCCACGCCATATGGGCTTTCTGATTGTCCGCGCGATCATCTTGTTTCTCGCCTATGCCTCCTATTATCTGGCCTTTCCGGCGTTGCCTTTGGCCGATGCGGTGGCGCTTTACTTCACGGTGCCGCTTTTTGTGGTG
>JANOYJ010000141.1:0-4047 GCA_031428815.1 Phyllobacterium sp. | reverse complement strand
CATGCTCGCCGCGCGCGACGCGGGCCGCAGCGTCATCGTCATGGGTCGCTCGATGAAGCGCATGCTCGAAGTGTCGGCGGAGCTCGGTTATATGGAAGGCATGCCGGAGACGCTGGCAGAAGAGGATTTCGCCTCGCTTCCTCGCCAGAATTGCGTAGTTATCCTCACCGGGAGCCAAGGCGAATCCCGTGCGGCTCTGGCGAAATTGGCCAATGACGAAATGCGTACGATCAAATTTGCGCCAGGCGACACCGTGATTTTCTCGTCGCGCACAATTCCCGGCAATGAAAAAGCTGTTATCGACATCAAGAACAAGCTCATCGACCAAGGCATTGAGATCATTACCGACGAACAGCAACTCGTGCATGTCTCCGGCCATCCGCGTCGCAATGAGCTGAGGAAAATGTATTCTTGGGTTCGCCCGCAAATCCTCGTGCCCGTGCATGGCGAAGCGGCTCATCTGCGTGCGCACGGTGCTTTGGCTGCCAATGAGGGCATCGGTCAGATCGCCAATGTGCGGAACGGCGACATGCTGCGCCTTGCGCCGGGCAGGGCCGAAGTGATCGATGAAGCACCGTCCGGGCGCATTTATAAGGACGGAAAACTGGTTGGCGGTTTCGACGAAATCGGTATCGGCGAGCGCCGCAAGCTCTCGTTCGCGGGCCATGTTGGCCTTTCCGTCACTATTGATTCGAAATACAACATTGTCGGTGATCCTGACCTCGAATCCTTTGGCTTACCGGACATGTACATCAAGGGCGAAGACATTGACGACATCCTGTTCGATGCCGCGATGAGCGCTTTTGACTCAATCCCGCGCGTCAAGCGCCGGGATTTGGAAATGGTCCGCGAAGCGATGCGCCGCGCTGTCCGCTCCGCCGCCGATGATTTCTGGGGCAAAAAGCCGATTGTCACGGTTTTTGTCACGCAGATTTAGAGTGGGATGTTTTTAAATCTAATGCTGGGCCGTCTCAATCACGTCGCACTTGCCGTTCCCGATCTGGAAACGGCTTGTGCGCAGTACAAGCAAATGCTGGGCGCGAAACTCTCCGCCCCGCAAAGCTTGCCCGAGCATGGCGTGACCGTCGTGTTCGTCACGCTGGAGAATTCCAAGGTTGAACTGTTGGAGCCGCTCGGTGAAAATTCGCCGATTGCAGCCTTCCTCGAAAAGAACCCTTCCGGCGGCATGCACCACATGTGCTACGAAGTAGACGACATCACCAAGGCCCGGGATCATCTGAAAGCCAATGGGGCGAGGGTGCTTGGCAATGGTGAACCCAAGATCGGCGCCCATGGCAAGCCCGTACTTTTTCTCCATCCCAAGGACTTCATGGGAACTTTGATTGAATTGGAACAGGCATGAACCCAGTCTCTGCTTTCGCCGTCTATTTTATCGTCTGGTGGGTGACGCTTTTTACCGTTTTGTCCGTCGGATTAAAGACGCAGGACGATGCCGGACAAGTGATTCCTGGCACCCCCGCCAGCGCTCCGGCAGGCAGCCACTTGCTGCGGGTATTCTTCATCAACACGATTGTCGCCACGGTGCTGTTTGCGATTTTTTACTATGCCTTCGCCATACGCGGCTGGACGTTTGACGATTTACCGAACTTCCTGCCTACGAAGTAGCGGGCCATTCATTTCAAGACAAAAAAAAGCAAGGCTTGCGCCTTGCTCTGATGTAACGCGTCGATTCAGTATTTCGGTTTTACCCGACGGCGGCGTTTGATCGCGCCAGAATCGCATCCTCCCAAGACTTTGACCGCGTAGAAAAGCAGGTAGACCCGCAATTTTTGTTATGCTGAAAAAACTAGCGAAATGTCGGCCGCTTGTCACGTTAAATCTTTTACTTGGTTCAAATAGCCTGATATTTGACCAAACAGGAAAAAACACTGCAAAAAGAATGGGCAAGACCGGTTTGTTTATGCCGGGTTTCCAAGCTGCCGCGAAGCAGATATGAAGCGCAGAAGCATTACCGCTATTGATGGAATCATCAAAAGCAAAGGACAATGCGGCAAAACAAACCGAACCATATTTTCGCGCGATTTTATCGCCATACTCAAACTCTCGCCGGTAACCACTTCATGCGTCTCTCCCGTTTTTTTCTGCCCATCATCAAAGAAAATCCTAAAGAAGCAGAGATCGTGTCTCATCGCTTGATGCTGCGTGCCGGGATGATCCATCAGCAGGCGGCAGGGTCGTATTCATGGCTCCCGCTTGGCAAGCTTGCGCTGGATAAAGTCTCGAAGATTATCCGCGAAGAGCAGAACCGTTCCGGCGCGATTGAAATCCTGATGCCGACCATTCAGTCGGCGGACCTGTGGCGCGAAAGCGGGCGCTACGATGCCTATGGCAAGGAAATGCTGCGCATCAAGGATCGCCACGAACGCGACATGCTGTTCGGCCCGACCAATGAGGAAATGGTGACGGAGATTTTCCGTTCCTATGTGCGCTCCTACAAGGACTTGCCGCTCAATCTTTATCACATCCAGTGGAAGTTCCGCGATGAAGTGCGTCCGCGCTTCGGCGTGATGCGCTCGCGCGAATTTCTGATGAAGGACGCCTATTCCTTCGATCTGGATTTTGACGGCGCTAAGGCCGCTTATGATCGCATGTTCGTCGCTTATTTGCGGACCTTCGATCGCATGGGCCTCAAAGCCATCCCCATGCGTGCCGATACCGGCCCGATTGGCGGCGATTTGAGCCATGAATTCATCATTTTGGCCTCCACCGGCGAATCCGAAGTGTTCTGCCACAAGGACTTTATGGATCTGCCCATCCCCGGCGATGACACAAATTTCCGCGACAATGCTGCGCTCGCCAAAATCGTCTCGGATTGGACGACGCCCTATGCCGCGACGTCTGAAATGCACGACGAGGCCGCCTGGATCGCCATCAGCGCCGACAATCAGATTGCGGCGCGTGGCATTGAAGTCGGCCACATTTTCCATTTCGGCACTAAGTATTCCGAACCGATGAATGCCAAAGTCATGGGACCGGACGGCAAGGAACACACTGTCTTCATGGGCTCCTATGGCATCGGCCCCTCGCGCGTCGTGGCGGCGGCGATAGAGGCGGGGCATGACGAAAACGGTATCATCTGGCCCGATGCCATCGCGCCTTTCAATGTCGGCATCATCAATATGAAGGCAGGAGACATTGCCTGCGACGCGGCATCGGAAAGCATTTATACCGCACTGACCAATGCCGGTCTCGACGTCTTACTGGACGACACGGATGAGCGGGCCGGTTCGAAATTTGCGACTGCCGACCTCATAGGTCTGCCACTGCAAGTCATTGTCGGCCCGCGCGGCATTGCCTCCGGCGAGGTTGAGATCAAGACCCGCAAGTCCGGTGTCAAAGAGAATATGACGGTCGAGGCCGCCATTAACCGGATCACGGGCGCCACATGAGCGACGCCGCCGAAAGCACAAAGCCCGCCGGACCGTTTTCAAGGTTTGAGCGCATGGTCGCGTGGCGCTATTTGCGTTCACGGCGCAAGGAGGCATTCATATCGGTGATTGCCGGATTTTCGTTTATCGGCATCATGCTCGGCGTTGCAACGCTCATTATTGTCATGGCGGTCATGAACGGTTTTCGCGGTGAACTTTTAGAGCGCATCCTCGGCATAAACGGCCATTTGATTCTTCAGCCTATGGACCGGCCGCTGGATGACTATGAGGAATTATCCAAAAAACTCAGTGGCATAGAAGGTATTACTTATGTGCTGCCCATCGTCGAAGGCCAGACGCTCGCCTCCGGCAATCGTGGCGCGGGCACCGGTGCGCTGGTGCGCGGTATCCGTCCCGAAGATGTGTCCAAAATCAAACTCGTCGCCGACACGGTGAAGCAGGGCTCGTTCGCGGACTTTGCCAAAGGCGAGGGCGTTGCCATCGGTTCGCGTCTTGCTGAAAGCCTTGGTCTCGGCGTCGGAGACAAAATTACGCTGATTTCACCCGACGGCGACGTGTCGCCGCTTGGCACGACGCCGCGTGTTAAAGCCTATCCGGTGGATGCAATTTTCGAAATCGGCATGTCGGAATATGACGC
>JANOYJ010000140.1:0-3265 GCA_031428815.1 Phyllobacterium sp. | reverse complement strand
CGTGTCACCTGACCGTTGCTTTCCCAGTAAGTGTGTTTCTTCGTGATCAATGGATCGTCCATCGCGGGTTGAATTTGTCCTGAAACGTCGATGGCGCGTGATGTCACTTTGTGTTCGCCAGGGGTTGGGTTTTTCCAGTCAAAATGCCAGATTTTCCAAGCAAACTCCGCCTGTTCGCTTTGGTCGATCACCGCCTCCACCCAAGGCTCTTTGTCGATCTGCACCTCCACTTTGGCAATGGGCGCGCCCCAAGCCGCGCCGACAATGCGATAACCACCTTCATTCTTTGTGACGCCCGCCGGTGCTGATTTCAACCGGGCGCGACCGACCGAGGTTTCGGCCCAGACCGTCTCGCCATTGTGCTCTTCTTCGCGGATAGTGACGTAATCGCGCGCCATAAGCAGGCTTGCGAAACGGCGGTCCCGCACTTCGATACGCTTCAGCCATTTAACATTGGCAATGCCGTACCAACCCGGTGCGATCAACCGTAATGGCGCGCCGTGTGATGCGGGTAGGGCCTCACCATTCATTTCGTAGCAAAGAATGTTATGCGGGCTCATCGCGTCGGCAAGCGACATTGAGCGCGCAAAGTTCTGATGCATTTTGACGTCGCGGATACCGTCTTTAAGCGCGACATCTCCCACATCAGTGCCCCAGAACACCACTTCGATGCCGTTCTCGCTTACTCCCGCTTCCTCGAGAAGGGCTGCTAGCGGGGTACCCGCCCAGACGGCATTACCAACAGCACCGACGAAATCAGGGAAGCCGTGATTTCCGGAGCATTCCAATGTAACAGTTTTTTCCTCCCTCGGCCGCGCCTTAATATCGGCGAGCGTCAGGGTCATTGGCTTCTTGACCAGTCCATCCAGTTCAAGCTTCCACGCGCCCGCGTCGATCACCGGCCGGTTAAAGTGCGATACGGCGAAGAATTTGTTATTGGGCGTAATCCATGAATCCAGCTCATCCCAGACAAGTTGAGTGTCGCAGCACGGGTCCGCACCAGCGGGTGGCTGATCCAGCCAAGGAATAACGGTCCCACCCATGCGGTCAGGAAACGCCTGAGCAAAACGTGATGAAAATGCAGCCAATACAGCGATTGCTGCACCGCCTTTGATAATGAAGTCTCTGCGAGGCAATTGAAACATAATGCTATACCTCCGTCATAGGATTGGGGTTACATTGTTCATTGCAAAGTTCACGAAGGGATCTCACTCGGGATCGGTTCATGAGAAAATGTGGACAATCGATGCCGTCCACCGGGTTGGGTATTAACACTTATGGCAACGTTACTCAAGCGGAGGTCCGGCTTGGTTGGGCCTTTGCTCACACGCTCTGGCGCTTGATTTGCCAACGAAGCTTTAGACTGGCAAACATGCAGCGTTTTGGCACCTGCGAGGTTTCTGGATTCAGCGCCCTGCCCCAACGACGCGCAATATCTCGCTGCGTACACCATACTTCTCCGCAATCCGGCGCCGTTCCGCAAAGTGATTGGAGGAGGCAGGTTGGCAAGATTTCAACGGCAAACCGGGTCTATGTTGGATCGCGACTTAAGGGCGGACGGGTCTATCGCTTGACTGGACTAAGCGGGAAGCGGGCAGGATCATCGTTCCAAGGGTCAAAGAGGATGGCCCCGGATTTCCTTGTGTCTTTGATATTGCGGGTTACGAGGTAAAGATCATGCTCAATGGCCGTTGCGGCAAGCAGCGTGTCAATCACCTGCGGCGCTTGGCCCGTCTCTCGTTTTACCCTGCCCGAGATTTCTCCCCAGCGGCGGACAATGCTGTCGTTGACCGAAATCACCCGGCCGTTAAACCTGTCCTGCAACGCATCGCGAGCCGCAATATAGCGTTGGCGGTCCGCATGACCGGGGTCGAGATTGTGGATGCCTTTGTCATATTCGCCGAGTGTCAGAACGCTTAAGAAAAAGTGTACTTCATTTTGATCCTCAGCCCATTTTTTGACCGATGGTGCACCATTGGGGTTGATCAATGCGGCGATGACACTGGTATCGAGCAACCAACCTTTCAAAGCTCAACATCCCGACCGCGGTCTTGTTCGCGCGTGAGGTCAAGCCCGTCAAGATGAAGACTTTCCATGAACCGAATGAAGGGAACCCGAGGCTTGCGAGGGGCCAGCTGTTCGAGTTGCTCAACGCTAATAACAACAACAGCATCGCGGCCGCGCACGCTTACGCGCTGGGGCCCTTCGCTCCGCGCAAGCCGCACGACTTCGCTAAAGCGCGCTTTGGCGTCTTCGAGTTTCCAACCGTCGCCTGCCTTGCGCGTCTCTACTCTTTCAACAGTCTTGCCCATGTTAGTTCCTATCTAGTCAGATAGTCAGACTATACCGCAAGCGCAATTGAATTGCCAAGGCCGTCCTTGGCTTTTTCTAGTGAATCCCGTTTGCTCTTTGTATCGCACGAACATACGCAATTATTTCAACCAGATCATTGTCGCTCACCGACGGCACCGGCGGCATATTACCGAAACGCCAATGATGGGCCCTTACTCCGTTCTTTGCCGCGATAACGAATGCGTGATCTCCATGATGCGCAGGCTCATAGATTTTGTTTATGAACGACGGTCCCAGATCAGCTTTTCCTGCCGCATTCACACCATGACAGGACGCACAGTTTGTGTTGTAGGAGCGCGCGCCATTCTGCTCTGTCAAGCTAAGCGTGGGAACTGTAACCTGCAAATTTGCCGCCTTCTTCGAAACTGAAGGTGGTCGCAGAAAGTAGGACGTGGCAATCACCGTCAACACCATCGCCGATATCAAAACTGGAATAGTGGCCTTGTTCATTGCGGGGGCTTATTTTCGTTTGATTACAAATAGCGAGATTGGGTCGTCTTAGTTAAAATTTCTAATACCTTACCGATGTTTCACAATGTGCCCCACAAACCAAACACCGCTTGACCTTGATCAAGAAACAGGAGGCTGCGGGCAAACAACCCACCAAAGATGGTTTTTCCACTGATCTTGTTGAGAATAGCCGTTGGCTGCGATGAGGTATTCTCGACCGCCAACAAATACCTTGCCGAAGGCGCCGCCGCATTTGACACTTACTTTGTGGAGGCCGCCATCGCTGAATTTTATGTTGCCTGAACTGTCTGTCTCTATGAGATTGATAGTGGCAAGGTAGTCATAGCCCGGTCGAAGCGACGGCGATTGTGAAGTCAAAACCATGCTCACCGTCATTTGGTCGCTGAAAGTTTGCCTATGGAATTCAATGGGTTCGGCAAAGGCCGCTTGCGTGCCAATCGCG
>JANOYJ010000139.1:0-4787 GCA_031428815.1 Phyllobacterium sp. | reverse complement strand
GAGATTCACTGGCGTCCTTATCAACTCGACCCTACTATCCCGCGCACCGGCGTCGACCGGAAAGCCTTTATGGAGGCGAAGTTCGGGACCGGCCCACGCCTTGCCCAAGCGCATGCACAACTGGTCGCGTTTGGGCGCGAGATCGGTATCAACTATGATTATGATGCGATCAAAGTGTCGCCCAACACCATGGATGCGCATCGCTTAATCCGTTGGGCATCGCAAGCCGGACCGGGTATTCAGAACAAGGTTGTTGATCATCTGTTCAAAGCTTATTTCGAAAATGGCGAGGACATTGGCAACGCGAAGGTTTTGTCAAAAATCGCCTCCGATTGCGGCATGGATGTGAGTATCATTGATAAACTTCTTCCGACCGATGCGGAAGTTGTCGGTGTGACCGCGGAAATCGACCATTCCCGCCAAATTGGCGTTACCGGTGTGCCGTGCTTCATCATCGATCAAAAATACGCGGTTTCGGGCGCGCAAACGCCAGAAATATTGGTTGATGCCATCAGGAACGCTACAAAGGCAGACACTTAAGCCCTATGTACTCGACGTCACCATCCGCGCCAATTGCGTCATTATCACTGCCGAACCTGCCAGTCGCTTATCCGGCGTCGGCCAATCGCGCATGAAAACAATGCCTTGATCGGGTCTGATTTTGGCGAGTGAACCCTGTTCGCCAATGTATTTGATAAGCGCGCCCGGATTAGAAAACTCTTTCTTGCGGAACTGAATAACAACGCCTTTTGGACCCGCATCGAGTTTTTCCACATTGGCCGTACGGCACAGAACCTTAATATAGACGATCTTGAGAAGGTGCTGCACTTCTTCCGGCAATGGACCAAACCGGTCTATAAGTTCTGCTCCGAAAGCATCAATATCAGCAATGTCGCCTAAATCTGCCAAGCGGCGATAGAGCGCCAAACGCAATTGCAGATCGGAGACATAACCGTCCGGAATCATGATCGCGGCGCCGACTGAAATGAGTGGCGACCATTGGCCAGGCGCTTCCACGACTTGGCCTCGCTGTTCGGCGACCGCTTCTTCGAGCATTTGCTGGTAAAGTTCAAAACCGACTTCCTTGATATGCCCGGACTGTTCCTCGCCCAGCATATTGCCCGCTCCGCGAATATCGAGATCGTGGCTGGCCAGTTGGAAGCCCGCGCCCAAAGTATCGAGCGATTGCAAGACCTTCAGGCGACGCTCGGCCATGCCGGTCAGCACCTTGTTGGCGGGGAGCGTAAACAGAGCAAACGCCCTGAGTTTTGATCGCCCGACACGGCCGCGCAGTTGATACAGCTGCGCCAAGCCAAACATGTCGGCGCGGTGGATAATCAGCGTGTTGGCCGTCGGGATGTCGAGGCCGGATTCGACGATTGTCGTCGAAAGAAGCACATCATATTGGCCCTCATAGAAGGCATTCATAATATCATCCAACTCGCCGGGCGGCATTTGGCCGTGTGCGACAGCGACTTTGAGTTCCGGTACATCATGGGTGAGGAATTCGTGGATTTCTGCCAAGTCCGCAATACGCGGGCAAACATAAAAACTCTGCCCGCCGCGATAGCGTTCGCGCAGCAGCGTTTCGCGAATCACCAATGGATCAAATGGCGAAACGAAGGTCCGCACGGCCATACGATCCACCGGTGGCGTGGTAATCAGCGACAGTTCGCGCACGCCCGTCAGCGCTAATTGTAGTGTGCGGGGAATGGGAGTGGCAGATAGCGTCAGCACATGAATGTCGCTCTTAATGTCTTTCAGGCGCTCTTTGTGCTTGACGCCAAAATGCTGTTCCTCATCGACAATCAACAGGCCCAAATTCTTGAATTTTATGCCATTGCCCAACAATGCATGCGTGCCAACGACAATGTCCACAGTGCCTGCCTCAATCCCGGACTTCGTTGCGGCCAAATCCTTGGCGCCGACCAGCCGCGAGGCTTGCGCGACTTGAATAGGCAGACCATGAAACCGTTGTGAAAATGTCTTGAAATGCTGTCGCGACAGAAGCGTGGTCGGTACGACGACCGCAACTTGCACGCCGTTCAATGCCGCCACAAACGCCGCCCTCAGCGCCACTTCAGTCTTACCGAATCCAACGTCGCCGCAGATCAATCGATCCATGGGACGACCCTGCCCTAGATCATCGATCACCGCTTCAATCGCCGTCTGCTGGTCTTCCGTCTCATCATAAGGGAATCGCGCCGCGAACTCGCCATAAAGGCCATCGGGGGGCGAAAGAACCGGTGCTTCGCGCATCTGGCGTTCGGCGGCAATGCGAATGAGTTGGCCCGCCATATCCAAAAGCCGCTTCTTCAGCTTGGCCTTGCGTGCCTGCCAAGCCCCGCCGCCGAGACGATCAAGCACGGCTTCGGTGCCTTCCGAACCATAGCGCGATAAAAGCTCAATGTTCTCGACCGGCAGGAACAGTCTCGCCTCTCCTGCATAGAGAATTTCGAGACAATCATGCGGTGCGCCCGCCGCTTCGATGGTTTTTAGACCGACAAAGCGCCCGATGCCATGATCGACATGAACAACAATATCGCCTGCCGAAAGCCCAGTCGCCTCGGTAATAAAGTCCGCGCCGCGCTTCTTGCGCTTGGAGCGCCGGATCAGGCGATCGCCGAGAATGTCCTGTTCGGCAACGAGAACCAGATCATCGGTTTCAAAACCATTCTCCACCGAGAGAACCGCTGCCGTCACCTTGTCGCGTGACAGGGCCTTGACCATGGAGAGCGAAGATACCGTCTCGACATTGCCGAGACCATGCTCGCTCAAAACTTGCATCATCCGGTCTAAGGAGCCGGCAGACCAGGCGGCCAAAAGCACTTTCTTACCGGCTTTGCGTAGATCGCCGATGTGTGAGACCGCCGCGTCAAAGACGCTACTCGCATCGCTTTGGCGTTCGGCTTCGAAGCTGCGGCCCCGATGCGACCCTGCATGATACAATGCTTTGCGGCTGTCTTCAGGTGCGTTGAACGGGTTCAAATCAAACATTGAGCGAGCGCCTGCCGCCGCAATCACTTCCTCGGGCTCAAGATAAAGCTCGCCCGGTGCAACTGGCTTGTATGGCACTGATCCCGCGCTTGACGGCGTATCAACTTGGCGTCGTCGCGCATCAAAATGATCAAGGATGAGCTTGTGACGCTCGGCCATGGCTTCGCGGGCGAGATGCTCGAACACCACGGGAACGCCCGGTATGTAGTCAAAGAGCGTTGAGAGTTTGTCATAGTAAAACGGCAGCCAATGCTCCATACCGGCAAAGCGTCGGCTCTCGCTCACCGCCTGATACAGCGCATCGTCGCGGGTCGCTGCGCCAAAGGTTTGGATATAGCGGGTTCGAAAACGGCTCACAGTCTCTGCCGACAATGTCACTTCGCTCATCGGGTGGAGTTCAAAGTTCTTTTTCTGACCTGTTGTGCGCTGCGTCGCCGGGTCGAAAGCGCGGATGGTTTCCAACGTGTCACCGAAGAAATCCAGACGCAGCGGCTCATCGGCACCCGGCGCGAATATATCGAGAATACCGCCGCGAACCGCGAACTCGCCAATATCGCGCACAGTGCCAACACGATCAAATCCGTTCAGTTCCAAGCGCCGCGTCAGTTCATTCATATCGACGCGACCACCCGCCTCTGCCACAACAGTTTGCCGAGCAATGAATTCGGCTGGCGGCACCCGTTGGATGAGCGCATTCGCGGTTGTCAGGATAATCGCCGGATGCGGTGATTTTTGCAGAGCGATGAGCGAGGCCAATGCCGAAAGACGCCGCGCCGATGTGTCGGTGCTCGGCGACACGCGATCATAGGGCAGGCAATCCCACGCTGGAAATTGCAACACCGGAAGGGCGGGCGCGATGAAACTTAGGACCTGTTCGACATCGGTAATGCGCTGTCCGTCACGAAGCACATAGACAATTGGACCCTTGTTGGTCGCTTCCTCGGCGAGCTTGGCGATAACAAAAGCCTCATAGCCATCCGCCACACCGTCAATAATGGCATGGGTTCCCGGTACAGGTTTGACGCCGATTTTTCCGAACACTGACATTATGAATTTGGATCCATAGATTGATGATATTGTTTGATTTTTTGAAACAGCGCCGTGTTCCAGACAATGGGTGTCTCGACTTCGCTGGTAAACCATTGAATGAGATCACGGTCAAAGACTTCGAGCAGAAACGCAAATTCCTCCAACTCTTCCGCACTCATGCCGACGATATGCGTGTCAGAAAACCGCCCGAGGATAAGGTCCATTTCACGGATGCCACGGTGCCAAGCGCGAAACAGCAGTTTCTTGCGCAATGGATCAAGGTCGGCGCTTGAAAGCACGCTGCCGGTCATAAGAAATTTGCCTCGGTGGAAAGATGTGGCTCATATAGCGCGGGATTCCGCTTCTGTCAGCCTTGCCGCGCCTTTGCCAACAGGTCATGTTGCCACGATGCGACCCGATATACTCGACCCCTTGTTTGCGACCGTTTCCGTTCTTGATGGCGTGGGGCCGAAGATAGCAAAACTGTTCGAACGCCTGCTGGGCAACGGTGACGGGGCAGAACCGCGCATCGTGCGGCTGGTCACGCATTTGCCGCACGCTTTGATTGACCGGCGCAAGCAACCGGGCATCGCGCTGTCGCCCGAAGGCGCGATTGTGACGCTTAAAGTACGGGTTGACCGCCATCAGCCAGCGCCGCGCGGCAAGTCCAACATGCCGTACCGCGTGTTCGTTCATGACGACACCGGCGAGCTTGGTCTCACCTTTTTTCATATGAAACAGCCTTGGCTCGAAAAGTCTTT
>JANOYJ010000138.1:0-4384 GCA_031428815.1 Phyllobacterium sp. | reverse complement strand
GTTCCCGCGCCTTCATTGCCGGGCGTGAACGGCAAGCCCGCTGGCGATGGGTAAAGCCCGGTTCTGAAATAAACATCAATGAAGTTGACGCCAATCGCATGGTTTTGAACCTGCACTGCACCTTTGCCGGGCGGAGGGAGTTGGACATCCTCAAAACCCATCACTTCCGGCCCGCCATATTTATGGATGCGGATGGCTTTGACCATATCAGGCCTCCTTACGCCCGAGATTGGGAAAGAGTTGCATCACGCCGCCGACGCAAAACAAATAAGCCCCGGTAATCACGACGCCGGCCTTAATCCAAAGAGGCGCATTCATCGGGCTGTCGGGTGGAAACCCCCAAGACAAAAACAACGCGATACCGCCAAACAGACACCAGACAAGAAATGCACTGAGATTGAGCGCCCGTAGTCGCTGAACACGAACCGGATGGAGGAAGTGTATCGGCACAAAAGTCAAAACCGCCGCCGCCACAACAACAGCAAAGGCGACATATTCACCAGGTTCGGCAATAAACAGCGTAAACACCAGCATATTCCAGACCACCGGAAAGCCTTTGAAGAAGTTCTCTTTGGTCTTCATTCCGGTATCGGCATAATAAATCGCACTGGTCACAACTATAATTGCCGCCGACAAAAACGACAGCCCGACGCCCATAAATCCGCGTTGATAAAGCGCAAAGGCCGGGATCAACACGTACGTCATGTAGTCAATAATATTATCGAGCGTGTCGCCGCTCCAATTGGGCAGAACCTGCTTCACCTGCAAACGCCGCGCGATCGGCCCGTCAATGCCATCGACAAAGAGCGCCAAACCCAGCCACCAGAACATTGCCGCCCAGCGCTGCTCACTGGCAGCGACGACCGACAAGAACGCGAGAAACGAGCCGGACGCTGTCAGAATGTGCACTGAAAAGGCTTTGGCTTGCGGCCAACTCACCTTCTTCGGTCTTCTGAATCGTTTCATCTGAATTTTTTTCATCGTGGAAATTTCTATGGCATGTTCCATCATGGCCGAAAAGACATAGTTGCCGTCGTAAACAACCGAGTTGCATAGGGACAATTCGTCCGATTGCCTTTTTTGACATGGTGCCGCATTTTGCCATCCATGAAGCACAAAAACCGTTTTGATGTGATTGCCGCCGGAAACGGACCGGCGGGCATGACCGCCGCCCTCTCCTTCGCTGACGCGGGCTTTTCGGTCGCGTTGGTTGGACCTGCACGAACGTCTGTTGATTTACGCACAACCGCGCTCATGGTCCCTGCAATTCATCTCCTCGACCGGCTTGGTGTCTGGGAGGCCGTGAGCAAGGACGCCGCGCCTCTGCGCACCATGCAAATTATTGATGGCACCTCCCGCCTCATTCGTGCTCAGCCGGTGACATTCCAAGCCAATGAGATCGACGAAGAGGCCTTTGGCTGGAACATGCCAAATGAGGCGCTTCTTACTGGCCTTCAATCAAAGCTAGATAACACGTCAACAATTCAGCACATAAATGCCTCTGTCTCATCCTACGATTTGAAAAGCGATGGCGTGACCTGTCACCTCGATAGCGGAGATAATATCAGCGCCAAACTGATCCTCGCCGCCGATGGCCGCAATTCTTTGGCGCGCCAAGCCGCTGGCATTGAGACACAGACTTGGAACTATCCGCAAGTGGCCTTGGTGCTGTCGTTCGCGCACAGCCGCCCGCATGCCAATATTTCCACCGAGTTTCACACCGAAACGGGCCCGTTCACGATGGTGCCGCTGCCAAAAAATCGTTCCAGTCTCGTCTGGGCACTTCGCCAAGATGAGGTGGATGGGATCAAGGCGCTGTCCGATGCCGAACTCTCCCTGCGCATGGAACAGAAAATGCACTCGATGCTCGGCAAAATCAAGGTCGATACGCCGCGCCAATTCTACCCGCTTTCAGGCCAAACCCCATCAAGATTCGCGGCAAACCGCGTCATGCTGGTTGGTGAAGCGGCGCATGTGTTCCCGCCCATCGGTGCGCAAGGTCTCAATCTTGGACTACGCGATGTCGAAGAAAGTGTCTCGGCAGCTTCCAAGACACCCGACGATCCGGGCTCGGACACTGCCATGCGCAGCTATGACACCGCGCGGCGCTCAGATGTTCTGATGCGCACCGGCGCGGTGGACGCGCTCAACCGCTCGCTGCTGTCAGATTTTCTGCCGGTCCAGATGGCGCGGAGTTTAGGATTGGGGCTGTTGTCATCATTCCCTCCGCTGCGTGGCCTGTTCATGCGCGAAGGACTTCGGCCCGGATCGGGATTGAAGGCTATGCTAACTCACGTTGGAAAAAGATCGACCGGCAGATAGCCTTTGGTGATTGCATAGAGTAACAACGTGACCGTCACCACCGACGTCACCGTCGTCGCTAACACCGCTGCAGAAGCCCGCTCCATCCATGTTTGATATTGCTGCGCCAAGACGAAGACATTGGTTGCGGTTGGCAGGCCAGCCAAGAGAACGGCGGCGTAGACCCAGGGTGCGGGGAAATTGCCGGCCCAGCTTAGAAGTACATAAACAAGAGCCGGTTGCAGAACGAGCTTTATGGGAAGGATGAAGCCAAGTTCGACCGGCACACGTTTCAAGGGCCTGAGCGCCATGGACACACCCATGGCAAACAAAGCGCAAGGGGCGGCTGCGTTGGACAGATAGCTGATGAGGCGTGAGATTGGCTCAACCGGTTTGACTTCAAACACTGCACCAAGGATGCCAAAAAACGTTGCGATAATAAAGGGATGCAGGGCGATTTTCCTGAGCACTTCCCGCGCCAGAACAAGCTTTGGACGATTGTCTTTGCCTGAAAGCGCCATCATTGTCGGCGCGACAATGAAATGGAGCGTGTTCTCAAAACAGAAAATCAGAGCCACCGGAACCGATGCCGCCGGACCCAGCGCCAATAGCGCCAATCCCGGACCCATATAGCCGATATTTCCGTAGGCGGCAGCCAAGCCTTGAATGGTGGATTCGGCAAGATTACTGCTGGTGCGTCGCATGGCGATGGCAAACATCAACAGAAATATCAGGAAGGTCGACAGCGTCGTCGTCATGACGAAACGCCATGATGTCAGCTGCTCAACCGGGGTTTCAGAAATCAGTTTGAAGAACAGAGCGGGCAGCGCGACATAGATGATGAACACATTCATCCAGCCGAGCGCTTCAACCGGCTGCTTGGCAAACTTGGCGACAACAAATCCGAGAAAGATCAGGCCGAAAAACGGGATGACGAGATTGAAGACGTCCAACATGCGCGCTAGCCCCAAAACACCATGAACCGGTAACCAGCCTCTGGCGAGGCGTCAACCATTTGGTGGCGTGGTCATCTGGTAAACGGTTTTTGGCTTTGGCTGATAGGGCTCTTTGTTCCGCGCGGCGCGGGAGAATGCGCGGTGTTGGTGCCAAGGGCGATCAAGGTTTGGGAAAGCGTAAACGACATTGAAGCCAGTCGCACCCTCACCTTCAACATATATCTCAGCAGATCCTTTTCGCGCTAGGTCCCGCGCCGAAATCAGATAAGCACCCGTTTTGCCACAACCCCATTTGGGCACGGGAAATGCCGCAATGACCAGATTTGCGTCAATACAGGCGGCATTTAGAATATCTCTGTCTTCCACATGGGCAATGCGCAAGCCCCGCTGATTTTCTGCGACGCAATAGCTTTCGGAACACTCAAACTTTTTTCTGAGTTCAACGTCTTCCTTGGGCAGGATAAGCGTCGATGCAAGATAGGCCCTCTGCCAATTTTCCGAGGTGAACCGGCTCGGTCGATCCCGATTGACAGCCATTTTCCCCTGCCCACCCAGCACCGCGACAAGTTTTGCATCTTCAGAGATCATGACGTCCGGCAGAATGCGCGTGAACGTCAGGAAGCCCCCCAACGCCAAGAGCGGCAAAGCCAGAAGTCTCATGCGTGAAATCAAAAGACAAAAAACGGCCAAGCCAACGGTAAACGCCAAAAGCGCATTGCCCGGCATCAAGCCTGACGCGCCAAGGGGCGAGAGCGCAGCCGATCTATCGGCAACGTTAAGCATCACGTCGACGCCCTTACCCATCAGAAAAAGTGGAATACCATCAAGCCCGAAGGGCATCAACAGCACCGAGAGCAGGGCCATCGGCATGACGATAATCGATACGGCAGGCATGGCCGCCAGATTGGCGAAAAGCCCCATCGGGGCGATGCGGTTGAAATGATAGGCGGAGTAGATCGCCGTCGCCGTTCCCGCGATGAGTGACGTTGCCGCTAGTCCGACGAAAAACATGAGCGCCTGTCGCCATGCCTTCGGCCAGAACCGGTGCTCGAGCGGATCAAGATGCAAGAGCCGAATGCGCCGCTCGGTATACATTTGATAGCAGGCGATCAGAGCCGCGGTCGCAG
>JANOYJ010000137.1:0-7549 GCA_031428815.1 Phyllobacterium sp. | reverse complement strand
GTCAGGACCATGCCATGAAAATGTAAGGCCCTGCCGTCGATCTTGGCATAGCCCGCAATCGGCGTGCGGCAGGAACCATCCAGAACCTTCAGAAAGGCCCGTTCGCAGGCGATCGCTGCAAAAGTCTCATCATGGTTGATCGGTGCCAGCAAATCGGCAATCCGTTGATCGCCCGCGCGCGCTTCAATGCCGATCGCGCCTTGTCCCGGTGCCGGTGGAAATTGGTCAAAAGACAACAATTCACTCGCGGCACCCGCAAGTCCTAGCCGCTTTAGTCCCGCATAGGCGAGCAACGTTCCATCAACCCGACCGTCTTCGACTTTCTTCAAACGCGTCGGCACATTGCCGCGAAACATCACGACGTTGAGATCAGGCCGAATCCGTTTTACGAGCGCCTGCCGCCGCAGCGAAGACGATCCAATCGTTGCGCCGTGAGGCAGCTCCGCGAGCCTCTTTACATCGCGCCCGATAAACACATCCCGCGCATCCTCGCGCTCCAAAAAAACCGTGAGTTCCAAACCGTCCGGCAGCCAAGTCGGCATATCTTTCGATGAATGCACGGCCAAATCTATCCGCCTGTCTAATAGCGCCTCTTCGATTTCCTTGGTAAAAAGCCCTTTGCCACCTACTTCTGACAAGGGCCGATCCTGTATGCGGTCTCCCGACGTGGAAATCACCTCAATAGCAAAGTCAGTCTCCAAAAGCCCATGCGCCGCCATCAGCCGCGCCTGCGTCTCATGCGCCTGCACAAGCGCTAACGCGCTGCCCCTCGTGCCGATTTTTATCGGGCCATTGTGTTGCGGCGTTTGCATTCCAACCTGTCCGTGATACCGGAAGCCCTAAAGGCCGGCGGTTTAGAGAAGAAATCGCGGGCTATATAGGCTGAACGTCAGGAACTTGCCACCGTCATGCTGATCCTAGGCATCGAAACCAGCTGTGACGAAACGTCCGCCTCGGTAGTGGTGCGTCATCCCGACGGCAGCGGCGAAATCCTCTCCAATGTGATCCGCAGCCAAATCGACGAACACGCACCCTTTGGCGGCGTCGTGCCGGAGATCGCCGCGCGGGCGCATGTGGAATTACTCGACGGCATTATTGAGAAGGCGTTGCGCGAGGCCAACACTAATCTCGACAGCATTGACGCCATCGCTGCAACGACCGGTCCCGGCTTAATCGGTGGCCTCATCGTGGGCGTCATGACCGGCAAAGCCATTGCCGCCGCAACGGACAAACCGTTTCTCAGCATTAATCATCTCGAAGGCCACGCACTGACGGCACGGCTCACAGACGATCTCCCATTTCCCTACCTATTATTGCTTGTCTCCGGCGGCCATACACAAATCCTGCTCGTCTCAGGCGTTGGCCGATATGAGCGTTGGGCAACGACCATTGACGACGCTTTAGGCGAAGCCTTTGACAAAACGGCCAAGCTGCTCGGCCTGCCCTATCCCGGCGGTCCCGAAGTTGAAAAGGCCGCCCGTAACGGCGATGGCAAACGCTTCACTCTGCCGCGCCCTCTGATGGGCGACAAACGCTTGGACTTCTCATTCTCCGGCCTCAAAACCGCCGTTCGCCATGCCGCACAAGATGCCGCGCCTTTGACCGAGAACGACGTCAACGACCTCGCCGCCTCGTTCCAGGAAGCCGTCTCCGATACGCTGGCTGACCGCGTTTCGCGCTCCTTGAACAAGTTTATGGAACGTTTTCCAAATAGCAATTCACCTGCATTGGTGGTCGCTGGAGGCGTCGCGGCGAACAAACGCCTTCGCATCATGCTCGAAACTACATCCGCCAGAAACTGCTTTCGTTTCATAGCCCCACCCTCAGCCCTCTGCACTGACAATGCCGCAATGATCGCTTGGGCGGGGGCTGAACGCTTGGCACTCGGTGAGGACTTCATCGTGGGATCGCCAATCCGCCCGCGTTGGCCGCTCGATGAATCGTCAGCGTCAGTCTATGGTTCCGGTCTCAAAGGAGCCAAGGCATGAACAAAATCGCAGTTCTCGGCGGCGGCGCTTGGGGCACAGCCTTGGCGCTGACCGCAGCCCGCGCCGGCAATGATGCCCATCTTTGGGCACGCGATGCGGAAACAGTTGCAGCAATTAACGAGCGCAGTGAAAACCCGCATTATCTCCCGAATGTCACGTTCAATCAAAAAATCACCGCAAGTGCCGACGCTGAACCTGTCTTGTCAAAGGCAAGTTTGATTCTCGCCGTCATCCCGGCCCAAGGCCTCCGCGCTGCCTTGGAAACATTGCGCAATGACATCCCGGCCAACATTCCGCTTGTCCTATGTGCCAAAGGTATTGAGCGTTCGACGGGCAAACTCCTATCGCAAATCACCTCAGAACTTCTGCCCGGCAATCCGATTGCCGTCCTTTCCGGCCCGAGCTTCGCGCTTGATGTGGCGCGTGGTCTGCCAACGGCGGTGACGGTTGCGACTCAAAACGAAGCGCTCGCTGCCGATATCGCAACGACGCTCTCCAGCGCCACGTTTCGCTGCTACACCACGACCGATGTGATCGGTGTTGAGGCGGGCGGAGCGCTTAAGAATGTGTTGGCCATCGCCGTTGGCGCGGCGCGGGGGCGCGGTCTTGGTGCAAGCGCCGAAGCTGCCCTTATCACACGCGGCTTTGTTGAACTGCGCCGTCTCGCCGAAAGCCTTGGCGGGCAACCGGAAACACCGCTCGGGCTGTCAGGCCTTGGCGATCTCATCCTCACCTGCTCCTCACCGCAATCGCGCAATTTCTCCTATGGTCTGGCGCTCGGACGCGGCGAAAATCTCGAAAAATTACCACTGGCCGAAGGCGTCGCCACCGCGTTCATCGCCGCGAAAATCGCCAAGGACAGAGGCGTCGACGCACCGATCACCACGGCCACCGCCGCCATTCTTGCCGGCAAAGCCAATATCGACGATGTCATCGCCACACTTTTGATACGACCTCTGAAATCCGAAACGACTTGAACTCACGCCTCATTCGCCTATCCTTCAACCATCACCGGAATCTTCACATGCTCTTCGCTCTGATCTGCACCGATAAGCCCGACCATCTGCAACTGCGCCTCGACAGCCGTCCGGCGCATCTGGATTGGCTCACCGGCCTTGGCGCAAGCCTGAAGGCAGCCGGTCCGTTTCTCGGCGACGACGGCAAACCTTCCGGCTCGCTCGTCATTATTGCAGCCGATGATGCGCAAGCAGCAAAAGCGCTTTCAGCCAAAGATCCGTATGCCATCGCCGGTCTCTTCGCCTCGGTCGACATCCGCCCGTGGAACTGGGTCATCAAGAATCCGGAGAGCGCGTAAATGGCTTATTGGTTGATGAAATCCGAGCCCGATGTATACTCTTTCGAGGACTTAAAAAAAGAAGGCGCAAAGGGCAGCGAATGGCACGGCATCCGCAATTATCTCGCCCGTAATAATATGCGCGCCATGAAAATCGGCGACAAAGCCTTCTATTATCATTCCAATATCGGCCTTGAAGTGGTCGGCATCGCCGACGTCAGCGCCCTGTCGCATCCCGATTCCACCACCGAAGATCCGCGTTGGGACTGCGTTGATATTCGCGCCGTAATGGATATGCCAAAACCGGTGACGCGCAACCAATGCAAGGAGAATCCGAAACTTGCCAAAATGGTGCTCGTGGTCTCCACACGCCTGTCTGTGCAACCCGTGACCGAAGACGAATGGATTGAAGTCTGCGCCATGGGCGGGCTTTCTCCGGCACCGAAGTGAAGGTCGATCCGAGGCAATTCATCCTCGATAACACGTCGATTCTCACCCCGCCGCACGTCCCGGAAATCCGTCTGCATCTCGCCGACGAAGCGCATGATCTGTGGCACAAGACCGAGGAACAACTCGGTGAAATCGACCTGCCACCCCCGTTTTGGGCCTTCGCTTGGGCGGGTGGTCAGGGGTTGGCACGCTATATTCTCGACAATGCTGAAGTGGTTTCTGGCAAGCAAGTCATTGATTTCGCTGCCGGTTCCGGTCTCGTCGGCATTGCCACAAAGTTAGCCGGGGCAAGCGAAGTCACTTGCGCAGACATTGATCCATTTTTCACGCACGCCGTTGAACTAAATGCCAATCTCAACAAGGTGAGCGTTCGAACGTCCCCTGTAAACATCATCGGAACGTCAATACATGCCGACCTCCTGCTTGCAGGAGATGTCTTCTATGACCGTCAGTTCGCCGACGAACTAATTCCATGGTTCGAGCAATTATCAAGCCAAGACGTCACAATTCTCATCGGCGATCCGGGTCGCTCATACTTGCCCAAAGCGCGATTGGAACAGCTCGCGACCTATGACGTGCCCGTGACGCGCGTGCTCGAAGATGCCGAGGTAAAACGTACTACCGTCTGGCGTTTTCGTTAGCGCAACACTGTCAACACCGTCTGCGCTGAGAGCCGCGGCAATAACCGCCGCAAAACATCACCCGGCAAAGCCACGCATCCTTCCGTCGGCGTCAGCCCCGGTCTTGCCACATGAAAGAAAATCGCACTGCCGCCATTGCGCCGGCGCGGCGTGATGTTCCAGTCCATGACGACGACCACATCATACAGCGCGTCCGCACGATTCATCGTTTCGTGGCTGGCGCGATACGGCAGCGCCACGGGGCGGTTGTAGTTGCGATCATCCGGCACTTCGCACCAGCCAAGTTTTGATGAAATGCGCCCCATGGGTAACAGCGTCGCTTTCGACACCAGATGCTCGGCCCGCACATAGCACGACAACAGCCGCATCCGCGCCAAAGGCGTCGCGCCATCGCCTTCACGCTTCAGGGCTTTGATCCCACCCTTGCCAAGCGCACAGACCTGCACGCGACCGTCAATCGACAAGAGGCCCTGGCTCTTATTGCCCGGTTTCGGCCTCACGATGATGTGACGGATCAGACCTGAATGTGCCATTCTCTTGTGTCTCGCCCAACCCCATGATTTATATGAATAACCACGAATCAAAACCTTGCCTTTCCGTGACCGTGTTTCAAGCGTATTCTTTTGAGAAGAAATGTTTCACTGAGGTATCCATGACCGCCCGCAGTATTTTGATCGTTGAAGACGATGCCGATCTTCGCCAGACACTGATTGAGCAATTACAGCTCTATGAAGAGTTCTCGATTATTTCTGAGGAGACGGCGACCAAGGGCATTCAAACCGCTCGCTCCGGTACGATTGATTTAATGATTATGGATGTCGGTCTGCCCGATATGGACGGGCGCGAGGCGGTAAAAATTCTGCGCAAAGGCGGTTTCAAATCACCCATCATCATGCTCACCGGCCATGATACGGATTCCGATACCATCCTTGGCCTTGAAGCCGGCGCCAATGATTATGTAACAAAACCGTTCCGCTTCGCCGTACTTCTTGCCCGTATCCGTGCGCAATTGCGCCAGCATGAAAACTCTGAGGATGTAACGTTCACGGTCGGGCCCTATTCGTTCCGTCCAAGTCAGAAGCTCTTGATCGACAAGAAGAATTCCAAGATCAGGCTCACGGAGAAAGAAGCTTCGATTATCAAATATCTTTACCGCGCCGGTGACAAGGTTGTCAGCCGCGACACGTTGCTGGAAGAAGTCTGGGGCTATAATTCCGGTGTTACCACGCATACGCTCGAAACCCATGTGTATCGTCTGCGCCAGAAGATCGAACGCGATCCTTCCAAAGCAGAAATACTTGTGACAGAGAGCGGAGGATATAAACTCGTTCCGTGATATCGGGGAATCATGGCAATTGACGACGACATCCGTCTGTTTTCAGCGGTTTCACTCTTTCAAGGTCTTGGACCTGAACATTTGCGCCTTTTGGCGTTCGGTTCGGAACGCTTGGTCTTGCGCGAGGGACGCGATCTTTTTCGCGCCAACCAAGTCGCCGATTGCGGGTTCGTTGTTGCGGTCGGCGAAATAGAACTGCACACCGACACGCCGGAAGGCAAACAAAGCCATGGCCGCTATAAACGGGGTGCGCTACTCGGCGAACTCGCCCTCATTGCCCCGGGCCGACGCCCCTCAAACGCTACAGCTGCCACAGAAGCCGAAGTCATCCGCGTCAGCCGTTCCGTGTTTATGCGTATTTTGAACGAATACCCCGACGTTGCGCATCAATTGCACAAGCGGATTGCGGGGGATTTGAGCGCGATGGTAGCGAAAGTGGCGCGGCTGGGGCCGAGTTTTTCGGATTAAAACCGCAGCCTTCTTTCCTCGCCCCTAACGAAGTTGGGGGAGAGGAAAGAGCCTCACCCAAACACCGCCATCACCGGCACATGATCCGACGTCCGCTCCCAGCCCCGCGCTTCGCGTAAAATCTCGATGCTTTTCAGCTTGGCATCCAGCCCTTCCGTTGCCCAGATATGATCCAGCCGCCGACCCTTGTTCGCCACGGTCCAGTCCGCAGACCGGTAGCTCCACCATGTATAGATTTTCTCCGGTTCCGGCGTGAAGACGCGCATCAGGTCGATCCATTTGCCGGATGTGCGCATGGCTTCGAAATTGGTTGTCTCGATGGGGGTATGACTGACCACTTTCAGAAGTTGCTTGTGCGACCAGACGTCGTGCTCAAGCGGCGCAATGTTGAGATCGCCGACAAGGATTGACGGATGCAACGCACCATCGGCAGCGATCAGGCGCATTTCCTCGACGAATTTCAGCTTATGGCCAAACTTCGGATTGATCGCGATATCCGGTTCGTCCCCGCCCGCCGGCACATAAAAATTATGCACGCGCAGCATATGATCCGGGAAAGCCACGTCGACCGACACATGCCGCGCATCATCGATCTCGCAAAACCTGCGCCTTTCCACAATGGTCAGCGGAAACCGCGACAGCGTGGCGACACCATGATATCCCTTTTGACCATGCACGGCCTGATGCACATAGCCGAGCGCATGAAACGCCTCCGTGGGAAATTCAGGCTCCCGACATTTTATTTCCTGCAGGCACAAAACGTCCGGCTGGCGCATTTCGAGAAATTTCTTCACCAGATCCTGGCGAAGACGAACGGAATTAATGTTCCAAGTCGCAATTGAGAATGTCATGCGCCCTTCTTGCAGCCAAACATTGGCGAGGCAAGATCAGCGCGCTTAATTCTTTCGCGCTTTGTCGTTGGCTTCCGAAACACGCAAATAATCGATTTTGAAAAGCGCCGGATCGATCTTCGCGCCCTCTTTGACGTTGAAAATCATCACTGTCGTATCGAGGCCCTTGGCGTCGGTAATCGTCCATTGCCTAAGTTCTGAACTCTTCGAATCAAACATCATCGAAATCTTCGAATCGCCAAAAATACTTTTGTCGCCGAGTACAATCGTTGTCAGATCGCTTTCTTCCTTGACGCTTTTCACTTTGCTGCCGCTGAGATCAATTTTTTGGGAGAGCAACAGTTTCAAGGGGGTTTTATCGAGAGAGTAGATGTCCCAAGTATCGAGCTTTTTGTTATTGATAACGACAGACTTGCCATCCGCCACGACACGGATCGGCGAGGGCTTTTCATAGTTGAAGCGTATTTTGCCCGGTCGTTCGATAAAAAACTTACCGCCCGTCTGCTCACCCTTCGGGCCAA
>JANOYJ010000136.1:0-11952 GCA_031428815.1 Phyllobacterium sp. | reverse complement strand
TTCCATCAGATTGGATGAATCATTGGAAGCTGAACCATCCACGCCCAGCCCGACCGCCGCGCCCGCCGCTTCCAGTTCCTTGGTGCGGCAATGGCCGGAGGCAAGGACCATGTTGGAGGTCGGGCAATGCGAAATGCCGGTGCCTGCCTTACCTAACCGCGCCACTTCTGCATCACCGAAATGAATGCCATGGGCAAGCCAAGTCTTGTCATGCAGCCAACCGGCTTCTTCCAGATAGTCCAAGGGACGCAGGCCGAATGTTTCAACGCAGAACCGGTCCTCATCATGCGTCTCTCCCAAATGGGTATGCAGACGGCAGCCGCATTTCTTGGCCAGCGCCGCTGTGTCGCGCATCAATTCTCTGGTCACCGAAAAGGGTGAGCAAGGGGCGAGCGCTACTTGAATAAGCGAGTCTTCCGAGCTGTCGTGGAACAAATCGATAACCCGCTCGCAGTCGGCGAGGATCGTATCATGGTTCTGCACGACGCTATCGGGAGGCAGGCCGCCATCCTTTTTCGACAGGTTCATCGAGCCGCGGTTCAGCGTCATACGGATGTTAAGCGCGTGGGCCTCCTCGACCTGCACATCCATCGCGTCTTCAAGCCCGCCCGGATAGACATAGTGATGGTCCGAGGTGCAGGTGACGCCGGACATCATGAGTTCGGTCAACGCCAGCCGTGTTGCCAATCGAAACGCGTCCGGCTTCAGCCGTGCCCAAATCGGGTAGAGCGAAACGAGCCAAGGGAATAGTTCCTTATTAATGGCGTCGGGATGGGCGCGAGTCAGAGTTTGGTAAAAATGGTGATGCGTATTGATGAGGCCAGGAATGACAACATGGCGCGACGCGTCGAATTTTTGGTCATGAAGCGGGGCAGGCGCGCCACTCCTGACCATTTCGACAATGCGGCCATTCTCGACAACAATACCACCTTGAGCGTTCTCGGCCAGTATGGCCAGCGGGTTCGAAATCCATAGTCGCATGACTGTCACATATCTCGTTTATTTGTCGGCTTCGATTTGCACTGCCTTGAGTAGTCCACTGTCATAGGATTGATTGTGACATAGCGGCAAGGCATGGGTTAGATTAGGGTGTTTCGCGAAATTGCGAAAAATCCCACGGGGGAAGAAATGGCCAAAAAAGACCGGCGCGTGATGCAGCAATTAAATAATGCGGCGCGGCTTGGGCGTACCATGCTTGCCATGCGCCTCCTTGAGCAAAATCTCTATGCGGGCCAAGACCAGTTGATGCTCGCCTTGGCGCATCTGGATGGCCAAACGCCGAGCGCTCTCGCGGCAGAAATCGGTGTTCGCCCGCCCACCATCACCAAGACCATTGCCCGCCTGCAAGCACAGGGTTTTCTCGATAAGATCGAATCCACCACCGATGCGCGCCAAGCCCACATTTTTCTGACCGAAGCCGGCCGCAACGCGATTGTCGGTATCGAAAAAGCGGTTCGCAAGACGGAGAAGCGGGCGCTTGAGGGCTTTGACAAGAAAGACCGCAAACAGTTGGCTAAATATCTGCGCAAGCTGGAGGCTAATCTGAGTGGTATTGACGAAAAGGACTCGGATGCGTCGGACGATGCCGCTGATCTCGACGACGGGCACAGTGCTTCAGAATAATTTCCGAATTTTCAAAAAGTCTACCCTCGTCGATAAAACATGGCTTAATATGTGATTATGTTAAATCGAATGACAAAATCTTTTAAATTGTTTAAATGCGTTTCAAATACCCGGGGAGGGGACTTTGGCGCAGAAGATCAAATTATCCACCATTGCGGACGCTTTGGGTGTGTCCACGGCCACAGTTTCTTTGGCCTTGCGCGATAGTCCGCTTGTTGCAGACGAGACGCGCGAAAAGATCAAACTTGAGGCGCGGGCGCTGGGCTATATCTACAATCGCCGGGCTGCGAGTTTGCGCACGTCGCGTTCCGGCATTGTTGGCGTCGTGGTGCACGACATTATGAACCCATTTTACGCGGAAATTTTACGCTCCATTGAAATGGAATTGGACCGTTCGCGTCAAACTTTCATTCTCTCCAATCATTACGACCAGCTTGAAAAGCAGCGAAACTTTATCGACACACTGCTCCAGTTGGGCGCGGACGGCGTCATCATGTCACCTGCCATTGATACGCCGATTGAAGATATTGCCCAGGCGGAAGAAAATGGTCTGCCAATTGTGCTGATTGCGCGCTCGATACCCGGCGTCAAAGCGCCGGTGTTCCGCGGCGATGACGCGTTTGGAATCAGTCTGGCTACCAACCATCTCATCTCGCTCGGTCATAAGCGCATTGCATTTATCGGCGGCACTGATCAGACCTCGACGGGTCGGGACCGCTATCAAGGCTATGTGCACGCGATGGAAAAGGCCGGCATTGAGGTCGATCCCGAATTGCGCATTCCCGGACCCCGCACCAAACTTGGCGGGTTCGAGGCTTCACCGCAATTTTTAGCGATGAAGAACCGTCCGACGGCGGCGGTGTGCTGGAATGATCTGGTCGCCATTGGCCTGATGAACGGCATTGCTCGGGCCGGACTGTTGGCGGGGCATGATATTTCGGTCACCGGATATGATGATTTGGAAGAAGCCGAAATTGCGACGCCGTCGTTGACAACGGTATGGAATGGTCAACGCGAAGTGGGACGCAAAGCGGCGCGGGCTTTGCTTGATCGCTTGAGTGGAACGCCTTCACAAATGCGGCAGGAATTGATAGTGCCGGAGCTTCGCATCCGCCAATCCACCACCCGTCCCATGAAGCAGGTCTGAATTGTCCAATCTCAAAGATATTGCGATCCTCGTTCCGGGAAAACTTAATCCGCACGCCAAGCAGCGGGTCAGTCAAACCTTCTCAATGGTGGAAATTGCCAGTTCCGATCCGGCGCTGATAACATCTGAGATCGCGACGAGAATTCGCGGCATTGCCTCGATGACGACGATCCCGTCGGCTCTTATGGATAAATTGCCGCAGCTGGAAATCGTCGCTAATTTCGGCGTTGGCTATGACGCGATTGATGCCGCTCATGCCGGTAAGATCGGCGCGATGGTCACCAATACTCCCGATGTCTTGACCGAAGAAGTTGCCGATACGACGCTCGGCCTGCTTCTTAATACGTTGCGCGAATTTTCTGCCGCTGAACGCTATTTGCGCGAAGGGCGCTGGGCGAATGAAGGTAATTACCGGCTGACACCGCTGACATTGCGAGACCGCAAAGTCGGTATATTTGGCATGGGTCGCATTGGACAGGCAATCGCCAAGCGGCTTGAGGCGTTTGGTGTGTCGATTGCGTATCATAATCGGCGCCCCGCTGACGGGCTTGCCTATGAATATCATTCGACGCTGATGTCGCTGGCTTCTGCGGTTGATACATTGATTGTCGTGGTGCCGGGCGGAGAGTCCACTCGCGATGCTGTGAACGCCAACGTGTTGAAAGCCTTGGGCTCCAATGGGGTTCTCATTAATATCGGGCGCGGCAGCACTGTTGATGAGGAGGCGGTCGCTGCTGCGCTAAAAGACGGTACCATCGCGGCGGCAGGTTTGGATGTGTTCAAAAACGAGCCGCATGTGCCGCAGAGTTTGCTTGATGCGCCGAATTGCGTTTTGCTTCCGCATTTGGGCTCGGCGTCGGAACACACGCGTATGGCCATGGCCAATCTATGCGTGGATAATTTGGTCTCCTGGTTCTCTGGAAATGGTGCTATAACGCCTGTGCCCGAGACAATTCAGCACCAAAGAAAAAATTAGCAAACTCAGCGTGTTAACGCTTCATTAACCATAGTTTCCGACATTAAGCGCATCTGATGTGTTCGAGCGGTAAGCTCGACCTGCATGCTGTCTCAAGGTCTGGAGAATTGCCATGAATTATATGTTGCCTCTGCTTATTGTCGGCTCCATGGCGGGCGGTGCGGGTTATCTGAATTCGGCTCCTGATGGTCCGATTGACGCTGCGGTCTTTCATGCGCCGCAGGCAAAAACGGGCGAGCTGACCTATGCCGTTCACAGTCCGGGCGTTGATACAATCTGCCTTATCAAGCGTATTGCCGGAACAAATCCCTTTGCGTCCGCGCTTAAACTGGATGCCGATTGCGACCAAGTCTACGGCGATTTGACCAAAGCCGTGTCTTGGCTGGATCGCGACGACGGAAGTGCGGCCATTGTTGACGCGTCGGGTAAGGAATTGCTTGTTCTTGGTCCCTCTGACGGTTTTGCTTACGAGACAAATACCCCCGGATCGCCCATTGTGACGTTGACTGCGCTGGGTAGCGTCTAATTATTCAGCGGCTTGAGCAAAACGCTTCGAGGCCGAATGCAGACGTACCGCGTCTCCGAATGCGCCCAATATGCGCTGCGACGGGCCATCGGTCTTTGCCCAATATTCCGGATGCCATTGAACGCCGACGGCAAATGCCTTTGAATTGGTGACCGCAACCGCCTCAATCGTTCCATCCGGGGCTACTGCTTCGACAGTCAAATTTACGGCCAGTCGGTCAACAGCCTGCCTATGCAGCGAGTTCACCTTCACATCACCCGCACCGATGATTGAGGCAAGGCAGGAGCCTTCCCGAACTGAAACATTTTGATGAATTTTGAAACGCTCGGCCTGATCATCGCTTACGACTGATCGATGATCCATCTTGCCTGCAAGTTCCTGAATTTCCGTCGCAATGCTGCCACCAAGGGCAACGTTGAGTTCTTGGAACCCACGGCAAATGGCCAAAACAGGAATACCGCGTTCAATCGCGCGTCTGAGCAAGGGAATGGCGGTGGCGTCGCGCGCCTCATCGAAAGGTTCGTGGACCGTCGTCGGCTCGACGCCGTATAGCGCCGGATGAACATTGGTCTTTGAGCCTGTCGCCAAAACGCCATCGACAGCGTCAAGGATCGCGTCGATGTCTACACGATTTCCGAAGGCGGGAACCAAAAGCGGCGTCACCCTGGCAACAGCAACCGCCGCTTCAAGATAAGTTGAGGGCGACCCGTGCCAGTGGTAACCGTCGTGAAAACGGACATCGGCGGCAATGGCGATCAGTGGCGTTTGCATATTTTCTTCCTTGAAGGCCATATTAGCGATTCTTGAGCATTCCAGCAAATCGGAAGTTGATGCGCTTTATATGCGACTTTCGTATAGGGCCGACATTTCAGCTAACTTGTCCTTTACTCGCATTTTGGCGCATGCAAATCTGACTGGGGTTTTGATTTTGTAATCGGGCCTTGAGATTTCTGACGAATTAAGATCGAAAAATCGAGAGGACTTATATTTATGGATCGTCGTTCCTTTATCAAGAAGGCGGGCTTTGCCGGTATCGGGGCCGCTTCGGCCTCAACCCTCGCGGCACCTGCCATCGCGCAGACTGCGCCAAAAATCGTTTGGCGCTGCACGTCGTCGTTTCCGAAATCGCTCGATACGATTTTTGGTGCGGCTAATACGATGGCTAATTACGTCAAAGCCGCAACGGACGGCAACTTTGAGATTCAAGTTTTTGCGGCTGGTGAAATCGTTCCTGGACCGAAAGCAGCAGATGCCGTGACGGCTGGCACCGTCGAGATGTGCCATACAGCCGCCTATTATTTCTGGGCCAAAGACCCGATCTATGCGATCGCAACCGGTATTCCGTTCGGCCTCAATGCACGCCAAAACAATGCGTGGTTCTACTATGGCGGCGGCAATGACATGCTGAACGAGTTTTTTGCGACGCAAGGTCTGTACGCTCTGCCTTGTGGCAATACCGGTGCGCAAATGGGTGGTTGGTTCCGTAAGGAAATCAACACAGTTGCTGATCTGAGCGGTCTAAAAATGCGCATTGGCGGGTTTGCCGGGAATATTGCGTCCAAGCTCGGCGTCGTGCCGCAGGCCATTCCGGGTGGAGATATTTATCCGGCGCTTGAAAAGGGCACCATTGATGCGACAGAGTGGGTCGGGCCATACGATGATGAAAAGCTCGGCTTCTACAAAGTGGCGAAGAACTATTACTATCCCGGTTGGTGGGAAGGCGGCTCGGCACTGCATTCAATGTTCAGTAAGGCCAAGTGGGATGAATTGCCTGAGAGCTACAAGGCGATTTTGACCGCTGCCTGTCAGGCCGCGAATTGTGACATGTTGGCGAGCTATGACCATAAAAATCCAGCAGCGCTGAAGCGGTTGGCAGCTGCGGGTGCGGTTATTAAGCCATTCAGCGCAGAAATTCTTGATGCCTCATACAAGGCGGCTCTTGAGATTTATGCTGAAATCAATGCGAAAAATGCTCCTTTCAAGAAGATTTATGACAACCAACTTGAGTTCAAGAAGGATGCCTATCTCTGGGCGCAGATTTCTGAGTATACCTATGACACCTATATGATGACACAGCAGCGTAACGGCACGCTTTAGCCATGCCTTCCTAGTCAAAAGCCCCGGAGCCAAACTGGTTCCGGGGCTTTTCCATGTTGTAAGATTAGTTGAACTTTGGAGGTTGGCTTAGATCTGGTGCTGCGGGTGTCGCCGGCTTTTTCGTATCCGGCATGCCCAGTGGCGCAAGTTCTAATCCCGGCGTATTGCCGGTGCCCATTGGCTTCGTGGAGTTCTTGCCGATATCCGGCAGTTGCATCTCAATGCTGCCCTTGTTGGTTTCGGCATCACCCTTGTAGCGCATAATCATTTGCGGGAAGGCGATCGCCAAGCAAACCATAATCACCTGAATGATAACGAAAGGCACGGCTCCCCAATAGATTTGCGCAGTTGTGACGGGTTCGGTTCTTAGCTTTGTGATCTTGTCGATATAGGGCACCTTTGCAGCGACTGATCGCAAGTAAAACAGCGCAAATCCAAAAGGCGGATGCATGAAGCTTGTTTGCATGTTGATGCCAAGCAAGACTCCGAACCAGATCAAATCGATTCCAAGTTTTTCTGCAACTGGTCCAAGTAGCGGGACGATGATGAAGGCAAGCTCGAAGAAGTCGAGAAAGAAGGCCAGAATGAAGACAAGAATATTGACGACAATCAGGAATCCCAATTGTCCGCCCGGCAGATTTATCAACAAGTGCTCGACCCAGAGGTGACCGTTCACGCCATAGAAAGTAAGTGAAAAAACGCGCGCACCAATGAGAATGAACATCACAAAGGAGGACAGCCGGGTGGTTGCAGCGAGGGCCTGTTTCAGAAGGTCAAAACTCAAACGGCGTTTTGATAGCGCAAGGACCAGTGCACCGACCGCTCCCATGGCTCCGCCTTCTGTTGGCGTTGCTATGCCAAGAAAGATTGTACCGAGCACAAGGAAAATCAATGCCAGCGGCGGGATGAGGACGATTATGACTTGCTGGGTCAAGCGGGACAGGATGTTAAAACCGGATACCTTGTCTGCTACAGCGATGAAATAAGCGGCGAGAATACCAGCGGAGGTGGCTAATATGCCGGCATTATCGCCTTGGCTTGGTACAAGAAAGTGTTCAAGAAGCCATGTCAGAGCGATGACGATCACTGCCATGACGATGAAGGACACCACTCCCGAGCCGAGCGTTCTTGCTTCAAGCGGAAGAGCGGGTGCGGATTTCGGGTAAAGCACGGTCAAGCCAAACACATACAGCATATAAAGCCCGGTCAGAACCATTCCGGGCACGATGGCACCGGCATACATATCGCCGACTGACTTACCCAATTGGTCAGCCAAGACGATGAGAACCAGCGAGGGCGGAATAATTTGTGCTAGCGTTCCCGACGCGGCGATGACGCCGGATGCAACGCGCCGGTCATACCCATAGCGCAGCATGATGGGCAAAGAGATGAGGCCCATTGAGATGACGGAGGCCGCAACGACGCCGGTCGTGGCGGCGAGCAATGCACCGACGAGAATGACGGCATAGGCAAGACCGCCACGGATCGGGCCGAACAATTGTCCGACAGTGTCCAGAAGATCTTCGGCCATGCCGGATCGCTCAAGGATCAATCCCATGAAGGTAAAGAACGGGATGGCAAGCAGAGTGTCATTTGACATTACCCCCCAGAATCGATCAGGCAGCGCCCCGAGAAGTGGCCAGAAAAGTGTGATTTCGCCGCCTGAATAGGGCGCAAGTTCCACGCCAATCGCAAAGAAAAACAGACCGTTCGCCGCGAGGGCGAATGCGACTGGGTATCCTAAAAGAAGAAAGATTATGAGGGAGGCGAACATGATCGGGGCCATGTTCTGCGCGATGAACTCAAGCATGGTTATCTCCCTTCACTTCGGGGGCCATATCGAGCGGTGCATGAGAGGCGAGATGCGGATTGGGATCGTCCATCAATCCGTTCATGATCGCAATGCGTTTGATGATCTCTGAAACGCCTTGAATGGTGAGCAACACGAAGCCACCAAGTATGAGTGCCTTGGATGGCCATAGAATCAACCCGCCGGCTGCTGCCGACATTTCGCCGCTATGAAACGCTTCCAGCGTATAAGGCACAAGCAGCCAAAGCATGAGCAAACAAAACGGCATCAAGAAAAACAGAAGCCCGAAAAGCTCAATCCGGTCTTGGGTTTGTTTGGACCTCGAACCATAAAAGATGTCGATACGGATATGCTCGTTCTGCTTCAGCGTATAGGCGGCAGCGAGAAAAAAGACCGCGCCGAACAGATACCATTGCGCTTCCAGCCAAGCGTTCGAGGAGGTGTCGAAGACTTTGCGGACGATGGCGTTCCCGGCGCTGACAAGCACGGCCGCCAGCACAAGCCAAGAGACGGCCTTGCCGATGAATTCCGTCGTTGCGTCAATAAGACGCGAAAGTGTGAGCAGTGCAGCCAAGGTTCCCTCCGAAGAATCTGTGCGTTGTCATTTTGGCGCTTTGGCCAATCGTTCCCGCAAGCAGCTTAACCTCCCGCATGCTTGCGGCAAGCACTGAATCGCGTTGACTTAAGTTAAATCACGAATCGCGCATGGACGCAGAGCGTTCCGGGCGTGACGTGTGTCAAAACGGATTGCATCCGTTCGGAGGAAACTGTAACGCCGGTGCGTGTATTGCTAATTGAGCCTTTTATGAACCAACCTTCCGCAATTTTTGATATTTCAGACCGCGTTGTCTTGGTGACAGGGGGATCGTCCGGTCTTGGTTTGCAAATGGTGCGAACGTTGGTTCGAGAGGGCGCAAAAGTTGTCTCGGTTGCGCGATCGCATGACCTGGCTATATGCGATGATGTGACGGCGCGGGCAGGTGATGCCAATCAGCCAGTTTTTGTCTCTGCCGATATTATAAGCCAAGCAGACATCGAACGTGCGTTTAACGTTGCCGAAATGAAATTTGGCCTGGTGACGGTTCTATTTAATAATGCCGGTGTGTCAGAAAAAAAACGTGCAAGCGAGATCGACCGTGAGAGTTGGCGGGAGATTATGTCGATTAACGTCGACGGCCAGTTTTTTGTCGCGCAAGAAGCGGCACGGCGTATGATCGCGGCTAAGAGTGGTGGCTCTATTGTCAATACGACCAGTATTTTGGCCGAAAGCCTTCTGCGCGGGACAGCGGCTTATGCGACGTCAAAAGCCGCTGTCGCACAGATGACGCGGGTTCTTGCGCTTGAATGGGCGTCCCACAAAATCAGGGTCAACGCGTTGGCTCCGGGATGGTTTCCGACCCGGATGAATCAGGAATTTCTGAGCAGTTCCGGCGGTGATTTTATTCGCGGACAAAATCCATTGCGTCGTTTTGGTCAGGAGGGCGATCTTGACGGCGTGGTTCTGTTACTGGCCTCAGACGCAAGCCGTTACATGACCGGGTCTGTTCTGACTGTGGATGGCGGGCACAGCCTCGTTTCCTAGTTGTGGATGTTTATCGCGTGTTTTTCGATCCGCGTAGCGAGCAAAAATGCCAATACGCAATACAGGACGGCGTCTCTGTAGATGGTTGGAAAATAGCCATCCCATACGGCCTCGGTGATGCCGACTAGAAATGCGCCTGCCGCAGTATAGACCGGAACGGAAAAACCGCCGGCGGCAGAAATGAATAATACCTTCAAGCCAAATACCAAGCCTGCTCCAAACCCGATATTGCCGAAATAAATAGCGGCGAGAAATCCGGCTACTATGGCATAGGAGCCTCCTGCAACGACGACTGCTTTGGAAATTGCGGATTTGCTCACGCCGATCAATTCTGCGGCAAGCGGATCATCGGAAACCGCTCGAACATAGCGCCCGAAACGCGAGTTTCTCATGATAGTTTCTGACATAACAAGCAGAGCGACGATGATGAGCATATTCAGTAGTTGAATTTGTGTGAGTGTCGGGCCGAGACTGCCACCGAAATGTACCGGTGTCGCAAATAGCTGAGGCAGCCAGAAATCTCGCGTTCCCGCGCCCAGCCGTGCAAGCTCCATCAGAGTTATGGAGACACCCAATGTGGCGGCAATCATCGTGTTGGGAGATTTTTCGATAAGGGGTGGAAAGACTGTTCTTGCGAGTAAGAGTAGGACCATGCCCGAGAACGCCGCAGCCACTGTTAGTCCGAATATGAGCGCCAGAGGCAGGATCAGCCAAAGGGTATTCCAGCCGAACGCAGTGAACAGGATAAGGTTTTGGCCTGAAAATGCGAATATTGCACCATGGGCGAAATTGGCACGGTGGGTGACTTGATATGTCAGCGCATAGCCATAAGACAACAAGGCATATAGCGCACCGTTATGCGCGCCATTCAGCAGAATCTGGATCAGATAGGCCAAGCTGTCGCTCCGCTCGTATTGCAAGCATTCTAACTTGTAAAATACGTTTTACTAGTTATTATTTTGTCATGGACATTGAATGGAGTGCGCATCGATTTTCCGGCGGCATGCTGGCGTTTGATCTTGCGAACACTGTGATCTACCGCGAAGATCCCAGACGTCGTGATGACCGGCTCGTTCATACAGACCAGATTAACACATTTGCGGTTGCTGCGATTCAGTTCAATTCAGACCGAATCGGAGAGAAGAAAGCGACTTCTGCCATCTCTGCGGAAGAATTCACGAAAATCATCGCGCTGAGGGAATGTGTGGACACCTATTTCCGAGCAAGGGTGCGCAAAGCGGGCGATGGACTTTTTGGCCTGTCCAATTTGCTGCTTGCGCTCGCTGATGCGGTCAAGGTCAACAACGCGAATGCCTTTCACACGCAGGTCGCCTTATCGGCCTTGCGTCTTTTAGGTGAAGAACAGGCATCGAGAACCCGTATTTGTCCGAATTGCCACTGGTTGGTCTTTGACAAAAGCAAGAACGGGAGCCGGGTTTGGTGTGACATGGCGGTGTGTGGCAATCGCCATAAGGCGCGCCTGAACTATCAGCGTCGGCTAAAGATTGTAGGGTTGGAGACGTCACAGACATGAGAAAGGCGATAGCGGCATTCTTCATTTTGCTGGTGGTGGGCGGGTGCCGCGACAATCCAGAAAATGCCTATGTGGAACTCACCGGGAAAATTTTCATCTTCAATTATCGTGTTGCAACTGCGACCTATGTTGTCACTCTTGGCAAGCTGCGACAGATACCGGAAGGATCGACGGTTGAAACCCGCTTCGACAATCCGGCAGGCGGGGGCATAATTGTTGTTTTGCAAAAAGTCTGGCCCAAGATGGAGAAAATTACCGTCGAGAGCCCACCGGTTTTCTGCATTGTAAAGGAAAGGCCCTATTCTTTTACGATAAGTTTGAAAGGACCGGAAGGTCTGATTTTGCAGAAACTGGACGGTAAACTCATGTCAAATCTTGATCAATCGGTGCTGCCAGACCGGCCTCTGGTTGTCGGTCCGGTCTATACGCGGAATCCAGAGCTCGCGGGTAGACCGGATGGAAAGCTCACAGTGCAGGGAACTATTAAATGCCCCCTATAAGATTTTGCCTACTGCTAGGTGCCGGTTGGTTTATTTTAGCAATTTGAGAACTATGTCGTGGTTTGAAAATCATTAAATGCCATCAAAGTTTTACTTCACTTTGTATGAGATTTAGTTTTTTCAACAAAGTATAAATCTAAATTTCAACCATAAATAT
>JANOYJ010000135.1:0-2495 GCA_031428815.1 Phyllobacterium sp. | reverse complement strand
GCGACCAGCTTTCCGGAGTTTATGGGGCTGATGGCGGGGCTGGGAGCGAGCATTGTCTAACGTCAAAGACGCAGAGCGAAATTTCAGAAAGCTGGAGGATGGAACTATTTTGTATCGACGGACTATGTCGATGGCTACTGTCCGGCTGAATCCTGAACAATTTTCTAAAATCAGCAAACTGCGTGGAACGGAATTGGCCACCGTGTTTGCTACAATCTTACCGCTGATCGGTCTCGTCATTGCTATGTGGGAGGGCCACCTAGGAACGATCTGGCAATATGCCTTGGGCTATTTTTTGTTCTATTGCGTCACCAATTTCGTAGTCCACCGTCTAATCATCAAAAAAATGGATGCAGTCCTTTCGAATGCTGATCTTGCCTCCGATGATGAGCAGATTGTGGTGCCCGGCTTTTCTGAGATATTACGAAACTTATTTCGTGAATCGAGCGGCCTCGCGTTAAGATGGCAACTCGTATTTTGCTCGTTCTGCGCAAGTGTTGGTATCTTCGTCTTAATTGGCCCGATCATTGGAATTTCCATCGGCAAGTCACATGAATCTCCATGGTATTCGAACTTCGCATTTGGCGTTGTCAGCGCGATCGTATTCGGATTTTTTGCCCATATTGCGCTTCAAGAGATCAGACGACGGCGCACCAATCGATGATAATTGCGATTAAAATCAACAACCAGACCTGATGGGGTAACCTAATTGTCTTGCAAACAAATTTCGTTGGAGAATTGAGATGAGCGACAAAAAAGTAGCCCTGATCGTCGGTGGCGGGTCTGGTATTGCGGCGGGTGGCGCGAAGATATTGGCCGCAAACGGTTTCGAGGTCGGTATTATGTCGTCATCGGGTCGAGGCGAGGCGTTGGCTAAGGAGCTCGGCGGTCTTGGCTTTACCGGCTCGAACTTGAAGAACGATGACTTGAAGCGCTTTGTCGATCTCGCCATGGCGCGTTGGGGCCGGATTGATGCCGTGGTGAATGGTGCGGGACATGGGCCGAAGGGGGCGATCCTGTCGATTTCCGACGCCGATTGGCAGCTTGGCATGGAGTTTTACCTCCTTAATGTGGTTCGCATGACCCGCCTCGTCGCGCCGATCATGCAGGCACAGAAGTCCGGCTCTATCGTCAATATCTCGACCTATGCCGCCTTTGAGCCGGAAGAAATGTTTCCGACCTCCGCCGTGTTCCGCATGGGCCTTGCCGCCTTCACCAAGCTGTTTGTTGACCAATATTCCAAAGATAATGTCCGTATGAACAATGTCATGCCCGGCTTTATTGACAGCCTGCCCGAAAAAGAAGACCGCCGCTCGCGCATTCCCTTGGGGCGTTATGGGACGGTGGACGAAGTTTCTGAACTAATTTCTTTCCTCGCCGGTGAGAAGTCGAGTTATATTACCGGTCAGAGCATCCGGGTGGATGGCGGGATAACACGGAGCGTGTGAGTTCTTTTTGATACGTTTGACGTCATGCGTATCAATTGCTATCCTATCACATGATCCTTGGCTATGCAGATAAGAAAACTCAAACCTTCGCCGAAGGCGGGTTTGTGTCTCAGTTTCAAGGGTTTGCAGATCAAGCAGCGAAGCGCTTGGCAATTTTACATGCCGCTACGAGCGTTGATGATTTGCGAAGATTGGGCAGCAACCGCTTGGAGGCTCTCTCTGGAAACCGGCAAGGTCAATTTAGTATTCGTATCAATATGCAATGGCGCATTTGTTTTATTTGGCTTTCCGGAGAAAATGGACCGAAAGATGTGCAAATTGTCGATTATCACTGAAGGAACTCTCGATGTTTAACCACGCTGTGCATCCCGGTGATGTTTTGAAGGACGAGCTTGAGGAGCTGAACCTCTCTGTCAGCGAACTTGCCCGGCAGATCGGTGTGCCTGCCAATCGTCTGAGCCAAATCGTTCGCGGCAAGCGCACGATCACTGGTGATACGGCGTTGCGGCTTGGTCATTGGTTCGGCATGAATCCGCAATTTTGGATGAACCTACAAACAGGTTACGACTTAGCGCAAGCCCGCGCCGCTGTCGGAACAATGGTGGACCAATTGCCGACACGCGCCGCATAATGCTGCCCCTCATCATCGCCATAGACGGCCCCGCTGCATCTGGAAAAGGCACACTCGCCCGCCGCTTGGCCGATAGATACCGCCTGCCACATCTCGACACCGGGCTGACTTATCGCGCTTTGGCCAAGGCCTTGATCGATCAAAGCCAACCGCTGAGCGACGAAAATATCGCCGTCGAAACGGCCAAAATCATTGATCTCGCCAAACTCGACCGTCTTGTTCTCGCCGCACATGATATTGGCGAGGGGGCATCGAAGGTAGCGGTCATTCCGGCGGTGCGGCGGATTCTGGTTGAAAAGCAACGGGAATTTGCCAATCAGACGGCCGGGGCGGTGTTGGACGGGCGCGATATTGGAACAGTGGTTTGTCCTGATGCCACGGTAAAGCTCTATGTCACGGCCTCAGCGGAAGTGCGC
>JANOYJ010000134.1:0-4137 GCA_031428815.1 Phyllobacterium sp. | reverse complement strand
TCTGACTATTGACTTGAACATCTCGAAAAGTGTCAACCATGTCTCCGAACATGTGTCAGCTATGTCTCCGGGCTAAACAACGAACCCGAGGATGACGAGCGTTGGGGGCGCGAAAATAATCTATCCTCCTACCAAGTTCCTCCCCCATCATCCCCCGGCAAACTAAGCGAAGGACATCATGGACTGGGCAGGAGCCGCTGAACTGAACCGCACGGTGCTTTTGCGCATCGTCACGGCGCTGTTCACTCTGGCGCGTATCGCACCGGGGGAGCGGCCGGAACTTGATCCTGCGGCAGGGTCGGATGTGTGGATGACGGCGCTGCCGCGTTATGTTTACCGGATGGTGATGCTGATCCTTGAACCCGCCGAGGCGGCCATGCGGCGGCTCCTTATCATTGCCGCCAAGGGCTATGGACTGCAAATGACGCCGAGACCTAGCCGTGCTGCGCCGGTAATTGTCGCTGGCGATGGCGGTTTCTCACGTGTGCCGGGGTTCAGCATGTTTGATCCGATGAGAACGTTCGAGGACCATTGGCGCACGGAATTGCAGGGCGTTGAAAGACTGCCCTTTCCGGGGCAACTGCCGGAGCCACAGCGTTTTTCTCCCGTGAACGCCATCACGCTCTGGCATCGCATCAACGCGCTGCACGCCGTCGTCACGAATCTGAGGAAATCGGCGCAACGTTACGCACGCTGGAAAGCGCGGCAGGATTTTGTTTATGTGAGCGGGGGCAAGGCACGACGGCGCTCATCGCTTATGCGTCCCGGCCCAGCGCCGGGCTGGCGCAGGAAGCCGGTTCGCGAGATCGACGCCGTACTGCAGGAGTGTCACATGTTGGCGCTCGACGTTTTATCGCCGCAGCGACAGCGCTGGGGGTGAGGCCAGGTCCAAGCATGTTTGCACATTTGTCTCCTCTTCGTCACGGCCTGCGCCGCGCCGAAGGGGACGTTTGTGCAGAATGAAGCGCTGCGGGCGGAACACGCCCTCGCCCCATGTTCCACTCAAAGGTCTAACCAAAACTTTGTTCTTGCTATGTTCTACTCAATTTTGTAGGAGTCCTTTTCAACAAGAACACGAATCGCCTCGACAGGAGCGGCAAATGGAACAGGTCAATCAAGCAGACAGGATCGCGTTTTCGCATGGCGCCGCCATGGCCAATGGTATGCTGGCGGATGCGCGGTTGAATTCTGACCGGTTGCGCGGACGGGCGGCGGCGCTCAATCCGATGCCGCGTTTTGACCGCTACTCTAAAGAGGCATTTGACGATGGTTGGCAGAATTTCGAAGACCTTCCACCGTTTGCGACTGAAGTTCAGATCGACAAGACGCGCAGCATTATCGCCAAGAATGATTCACCGGACCTTCCTTTCGATCAATCGGTAAATCCTTATCGCGGCTGTGAGCATGGCTGCATTTACTGTTTCGCTCGCCCGACGCATTCCTATTTGGGCCTTTCAGCCGGGTTGGATTTTGAAACCAAGCTGTTCGCCAAACCCGATGCAGCAAAATTGCTGGAGCGGGAGATTGCCAAACCGAATTATGAGGTCAAGACGCTGGCGATTGGTACCAATACGGACCCCTATCAGCCGATTGAGAAGAAATACCGCATTATGCGGGAGATTCTCGAAGTTCTGGACGCGGCGTCACATCCGGTGACGATTATTACGAAATCAGCATTGGTGATGCGTGACATCGATATTTTGGGCCGGATGGCCGAGCGCGGATTGGCTCGGGTGGCAATTTCCGTGACGACGATGGACCGTGCCCTAGCCCGTACTATGGAGCCGCGCGCCTCTTCGACAACACGGCGTTTGGAAGCGCTGCGGGCGCTGAGCCTAGCAGGTATTCCGACCACGGTTATGGTTGCGCCGGTCGTTCCGGGATTGACGGATCATGAGATAGAGCGGATTTTGGATGCCGCTGCCGCACAAGGTGTAAAAGAGGCGCGCTATATTCTGCTGCGTCTGCCGCTCGAAGTCGCACCCTTGTTCAAGGACTGGCTCCTGAGGAATTATCCGGACCGCTACCGCCATGTCATGTCGCTTCTGCGTTCGATGCGCGATGGCAAGGATTATGATGCCGAGTTCGGCAAGCGCATGACCGGGACCGGGCCCTATGCCTGGCAGATCGGGCGACGCTTTGAACTGACGGCCAAGCGGCTCGGTCTTAATGTCGACCGCAAACGGCTTCGCTCTGACCTTTTCATAGCCCCGCAACAGATGGGAGCGCAACTGAACCTCTTTTAACCTCTTCTGCCGGTTCCCCTACCGGCAGCAGTTAGCCCTTCCAGCCCCGAATCCCGGGAGGGCTTTTTGGAGAATCGGAACCAGTATAGGTATGCCGCAACATGACCCGCTGTGTTTCCGATTCTCCCTCTCTTTTTTCCCTGCCGGAAAAGCCAGACTTTTCTCTGGAGGCAGGATTGCTGCAACGCGGCAGCATATATGTGGCCGGAACAGATGAGGCCGGACGAGGACCCTTGGCGGGTCCGGTTGTCGCGGCGGCGGTTATCTTGAACCCCGACGATTTACCCTGCGGCCTTGATGATTCCAAGCGTTTGAGCAAAGTCAATCGCGAGACAGCATTTAATGATATCTGCGGGAAAGCCTTGGCAATTGCCTTTGCCTCTGCCAGCGCAGAGGAAATCGATGTGATGAACATCTTGCGTGCCAGCCTGGATGCTATGACCCGCGCCGTCGCAGCGCTGTCACTCACACCCAATCATGTTTTGGTCGATGGTCGCGATGTTCCGAAAGGACTGCCCTGCCCCGGAACAGCGCTGATTAAAGGCGATCAACGTTCTATTTCGGTTGCCGCCGCTTCTATCGTCGCCAAAATCATGCGTGACCGGATGATGGCCGTGGCGGACGCTGAGCACGGCCGTTATGGCTTCGTTTCGCATCAAGGTTATGGGAGCACCAAGCACATGGCGGCAATTACTGATCACGGCCCCGTTCCACGCCTGCATCGCTTTACGTTCGCACCGATTAAAACAGCTTGAAATGAAAAAGCCGCCGGTTACCCGACGACCTTAAACTCAAATGTCAAAAGTCTCAGTTCAAGCGCGACTTCACATCGTTCAGCGACTGCTTGAATAAGTCTGCCGATAGCTTGGCATCTGGCTTTCCACCTAAAATCTTTGTTGCAGCAGCAATCGCAATATCAATCGCCGAAGCGCGAACAGCGTTAACCGCATCACTTTCGGCTTGAGCAATCTTCTGTTCCGCCATTGCAGTGCGGCGCTTCACAAATTCCTCGGTCTTCACCTTCGCATCCGCAGCCAGCGCATCCGCATCGCGCTTGGCAGCCTTGACAATTTCCTCGGCATCAAGCTCAGCCTGCTTGCGCTTCTTCTGGTATTCCGCCAGCAAGGCAGCGGCTTCATCACGCAGGCGCTTGGCCTCGTCTAAATCAGCGCGAATTTTGTCAGCACGGGCATCAAGGCTTTTGCCCATCATCGCCGGTACTTTCATATACGTGACAATGCCCAAGAAAATCAGCAGTCCGGCAAAGGCCCAAAAAGTATTGTCCAACATGGCGTCAACCCTTCACGGACTTGACGGCGGCGGCAATGTCCGAAGACGATGCGCTTGAGCCGGTCAGTTGTTTGATGATTTCGGACACTGTGTCCTCGGCAATCTTGCCGACTTCCTTCATGCCTGCCGCTTTGATGGCAGAGATCTTGCCTTCGGCTTCAGTGATCATTTTGTCCAACGAACCCTCAGCAGCTTTGCGCTTGGCCGAAGCCTCTTCCTTGGATGCGTCGCTGGCCTTACCGGCAATATCAGCGGCCTTGGCCTTGGCAGATGCCAATTCCTGCTCGTAAGCAGCGACAGCGGCGTCAGCCTCGACCTTCATCTTCTCAGCGGCCTTAAGGTCACTGGCAATGCGGCTCTCGCGAGTTTCGAGAATAGCGCCGACGCGGGGAAGAATGACTTTCTTAAGAAACAGATAGAACAGGCCGAACGTAACGGCCAACCAAAGAATCTGTGAGGCATAGTTGGAGGAATCAAACGGCGGAAAAACACCGCCATGATTACCTTCGGCCACACCGGTCTCAGAATGCGTTGCGGCAGGTGCCGCGCTATCACCAGGTGTCGAATGGGTATCGGTGGCCGCACCTTCGGCAGTCGCCGC
>JANOYJ010000133.1:0-2275 GCA_031428815.1 Phyllobacterium sp. | reverse complement strand
GCCGAAGGGATAGCCCCGAATATGAGCCGTCCAAGTGGCTGATCGGCAGCATGAGCCAAGTCAGAACGCAGCCCGTCCACATTCTCCAAAATCGTCTGCGCCCATTTCAGCACCCGCTCGCCCTCTGCGGTGAGGCCGAGATAGCGGTTGCCGCGAATGACAATCGGAACACCGAGCTCCTGCTCCAACTGCTGAATGCGCCCCGACAAAGTCGGCTGCGTCACCCCGCAGGCGTCAGCGGCGCGGGTAAAATGTTTTTCGCGGGCAAGCGCGACGAGATAGGAGAGTTGGCGGATGTCCATACCCGTCACTAGCACATCAGTTTTAAGGTCGATACGCCCGAACTATTAGAGCCGAGCACCGCGTGACGTGGCCGGCAGCGAAACCGGCTGCCCATGAGGAGTATCCATATAAGCGTGCTCCCATTCGTGCCTGCGCCTGTCGAGCTCGGGTCTCGAAACGTTCTTACCGTCGATCAATATGTGCTCCAGTGCGCTAATCACCGCTGCAAAATAAGCCTCAGTGTCGTCTCGCTCTCCAGACGATTCAGCTTTGCGTAGCTCTTGCGCCAGTGCATCCGCCCATTGGGCACTCGACACGATACTCGAACGGATCAGCATATTGGCCATTGCCAGTGCCTGAGCCTGCCAAGGTTCGTTAAACGCCGGTTCGTTGTCGCGGCTTTTCAAGGGACCGGTGATCGGATCAGGCTGATTCAAGATAATCCTCCCAAAGATCGACAAAGACGAGATCCGTTCGCCCTTTCGCTTCGGGCCACAAGTCTGCAGCGGCAAAGCCAACGGTGTAGAGATGCGAACCCTTGTGTTCGCCGCGCGCTGAGGCATCGGGCAGAATATGAGACCCGTGATGCGAAAGTACGGTCCCGGCCCGTCCGCGCACATAGAAGGGAAGCCTGATGTGCCCCGAATGACCAAACGTGTGGGTTCGGACCCTGTCGCCGGCGGAAAACCGCGATGGCCGGTCGTCCTCCACGGCAAAGCTGCGTGGCGTGCGGACATAGGCTCTAGCGCCTTCTGCGGTTACCGGCGCGCTTGCGGGAGAGCGCTTGAACGTCGAGGCGCCAGTCTTGAGCTCTTCAAGCGTGATGTAACCTGCATCGATCATTTGCGCCGAGAGGATCAAAAGCCAATGATCGAAATAAGATCGAGCTAAGTATTGCGCAGGCGGTATCAATTCGCGGCAAAGCCTGAACCAATCTATCGACCAGCCGGAATCGCCGCGGGAAGATTGTAACATGGCAAAGGCACGCTTCTCCCAGTGGCCATGGAATGGCTCGATATCGTCTTTGAAAGGAATGGGGCCGAAGCCTTCACGGCCTCCAAGGTCGTGCACGCCGTCCATCAGCCGCCCTTTCGAGAAGGTGAGAGGTCTCTGTCCGTTCCGATCATTGAGTTGCGTGTGACCAGCTTGGCCATTGCGGTCTCGTCCAAATCGTCGATGCCCTTCGGCTGCTGCGGCACAACGAGATAACGCCGCTCGGACGTCGAATCCCAAACGCGTATTTGAACGTTTTCATCGAGAACAACGCCAAATTCTGCCAGCACACCGCCAGGATCACGAACCGCCCGGGCGCGGTATTCGTTTGACTTGTACCAAGCAGGCGACATGCCAAGAATCGAAAACGGATAACAGGAGCAAAGCGTGCAAACCACGAGATTATGAATGTCAGGCGTGTTCTCCACCGCCTGCAGGTGACCCGTAGCGTGTCCGGCAAAACCGAGTTCGGCGATGGCGGCGGTGCCATCCGATAACAAGCGGGATTTGAAATCAGGATCCCGCCACGCCCGGGCCACGACTTGCGCCCCGCGCATCGGGCCAATTTCCTCGCTGTACATCTCGATCCAAGCATCCATCGCCTTGGGGTCAATCAAGCCCTTTTCAAGCAGAATACTCTCGAGCGTTTTTGCTCTTAATGCCGGATCGGAAGGCAGGTGGTCATGAAGGTCGTGATGAATATGCGAGATGCGATTGGGATCAAAACTGGTCATTTGTGCCTCCAGCCAGTCAATGCAACGCAAAACAAATACATTAAATTGGCAGAGTGCGCCAGCGCGGCATCTGCTCCAGGAAGAACCTGATTAGTTCAGCCTATGAACGGCCGGGTCTCGCGAATTTGCGCATCGTTAACTCGTCGGTCGAAACGCCTTCAACACCTCATCCCGTGTCTCCAACCTCCCCGCGCCGATCAAATCCAAGCAGTAGGGCACCGCCGGAAAGACCGCATCCAGGCACACTTTGATCGAATCCGGCTTGC
>JANOYJ010000132.1:0-1775 GCA_031428815.1 Phyllobacterium sp. | reverse complement strand
TTTAACACCCGGCGCTGCCTGCCGGCGCTTGTATTCAGCAAGGTACAACAGGTGCTCAATGCGCTCGACCGTCGCCTTATCGTGGCCACGCGCGATAATTGCGTCGCGGCTGAGTTCCTGTTCGACAAGGCCTTCCAGAATATCATCCAGTGCCGGATAAGGCGGTAGTGAATCCTGATCGGTTTGGTTCGGGCGAAGCTCAGCGCTTGGCGCTTTATCCAGCGTGTTCTGTGGGATGACCTTGCCGGATGGTCCGAGCGCCCCTGGTGGCACATTGGTGTTGCGCCAATCGGCGAGCTTATAGACCTGCATTTTATAGAGGTCTTTGATCGGGTTGTATCCGCCATTCATGTCGCCATAGAGCGTGCAATAGCCGACCGACATTTCCGACTTGTTGCCGGTGGTGACGACCATGGAGCCGAACTTGTTGGAAATGCCCATAAGGATCGTGCCGCGCGCCCTGCTTTGCAGGTTTTCTTCGGTAATCCCGGCTTTCGTGCCTTCGAAGATCGGTCCCAGCGCCTTCATGAACCCGTCCACCGGCTCAAAGATCGGCACAATGTCATAGCGGCAGCCGAGCGCCTTGGCGCAGGCTTCGGCATCGGTGAAGGAGTCTTCCGACGTATAGGTATAAGGCATCATGACGGCGCGGAGCCGCTCTTCGCCCAGAGCATCCACCGCTAAGGCCGCGCAGATCGCTGAATCGACGCCGCCGGAGAGGCCAAGCACCACGTCCTTGAAGCCGTTCTTATTGACGTAGTCGCGAAGCCCGATCATGCAAGCACGGTAATCCGCCTCTTCACGTTCGGGGATGACGGACATCGGCCCGCGCTCGCAGAACCAACCCTTGGGAGTGCGCTTCCAAGTCGTGACGACGCAGGTCTCTTCAAACTGGCTCATCTGGAATGCCAAGCTCTTGTCGGCATTGATGCCAAAACTAGCGCCGTCGAAAACCAACTCGTCCTGACCACCAAACTGATTGGCATAAAGCAATGGCAGGCCCGTTTCGATGACCTGCCTGATTGCCACCTGATGGCGAACATCCATTTTCTGCCGGTAATAGGGCGAGCCGTTTGGCACGAGCAGCATTTCCGCGCCGCTCTCCGCCAACATTTCACACACGCCAAGATCACCCCAAATGTCTTCACAGACAGGAATGCCGATGCGAACGCCGCGAAAATTCACCGGTCCCAGCATCGGACCCGGCTGAAACACCCGCTTCTCATCAAATTCGCCGTAATTGGGCAGGTCCACTTTGAATCGCTCGGCAATCACCTTGCCGCCATCCAGCACTTGCACGCTGTTGTGCAGCCCCGTGTCGCGGCGCAGCGGCAGGCCGATGATGACGCCCGGTCCACCGTCTTTGGTTTCCAATGCAAATTCTGCAACGGCCTTTTCGCACGCGGTGACAAAAGCGGAGCGCAGAACCAAGTCTTCTGGCGGATAGCCGGCGATGAAGAGTTCCGTGAACATAACCAAATCCGCACCATGTCGCGCCGCCTCGGCTCTAGCCTCGCGGGCCTTCGCCAGATTGCCTTTAATGTCGCCGACGGTCGGATTGAGCTGTGCGACGGCGATGCGGAGCGTGTCAGGTGCTTGGGTCATGCGCCGGAATTAGCAGGGAGAATGGGGTATCGGCAAGAGTTACCCTGCCCGTTCAATCCGTATCATCTGCGCCCGCTCAACGAGCAAGTCATCCTTGGCGATCGCATCCAGCGCCTTTCGCACAGCGTCTTCCGTGGTCTCATGCGTGATGAGGATGACGGTCTTGGCGC
>JANOYJ010000131.1:0-3949 GCA_031428815.1 Phyllobacterium sp. | reverse complement strand
TGCCGGTGACATACGCGCGTCCTTATAGGCATTCACGGCCCCGCCCGCATCGACCGTAATGAGATCAAGTTCAGCCAGTAGCGCCAGAGTGCTGGCACCCCGGTTCGGAAAGTCCAATGTCAGCGTGAATCCCTGCCTTGCGAACGGTGTTAGACTCGGTGAAGCCGTGTTGCCGAAGCGTTTCAATACGGTCAGGAACGACGCCTGCCCCGCCCGTCTCGATGCATTGAGGAGTTTCGGCAAAGCAGATTCTGCCGCAACGAACGGGATGACGCTTTGATGCTGGAACAGACCGCGCGGGCCGTAAAAATAGTTCCAGTTTCCCACCTGATCGAGCGGGTAGAAAAAACCATCATAACCCGATTTCCTCGGTCCGGGTTTCATGCCCTTGCCTCGAAAGTAAGCCGCATTGAACGCCGAAAGACTTACCTGATTGAGGCAGTTGAACGGCGGCTGAAACGGCACCGAGAGTTTTGGTTTTTGCCGGTGCGGTTGAAACGTTCCTGTCTCCGCATGGTTCGCCGTCAGTAACAGGCCGCGACCGTCCGAGTTCAATTGATCGAGCCAAGCAACGGCATATTCGTTATCAATATCTGCGGTTTCAGAAGCTTCAAGATATTCAGCGAGCGATTTGAACGGCGTCACCGTCTCAACGACGTCGACCGACGAGATTTTCATCAACTGAACGGTCGCCGACAGCATCAATCCCGTTAGTCCAAATCCACCAATCGTCGCCTTGAACAGATCAACATTCTCGCCCGCCGAACAGCGCCGGATAACGCCATCCGAACGCAAAAGATCAAACCCGATCACGTGACAGCCAAAACTGCCGCGACGGTGGTGGTTCTTGCCGTGCACATCATTGGCGATCGCCCCGCCCAGCGTGACGAATTTCGTTCCGGGCGTGACGGGCAGAAACCAGCCTTGCGGGCCGACATGCAGGATGATCTCGCCAAGCGTGACACCGGGTTCGGCCGTCAAAATACCGGAAACCGGATCAAACGAAACAATGCGCGCCCGTTCTTGGCTGCGCACAAGCACGCCCTTGTCATTATGCCCTGAATCGCCATAGCTCTTGCCATTGCCATAGGCGAGCCATGAGGTGAACGCGGTGTTGCCGCGCCGCAAATCCTGCACGGCGTCAATCGCCGAGGCGGACCTCCGGCTCTTGCGATCAAGCCGCCCGAAACTTTGAATGACATGGTTCGATTTCAAAGACTTGCGCCAAAAACCAAGGCTGCTCCCAATCCGACCATCAGGACACTGCGCCAGTCCGACAACAGGAATACCACCGGATCTTCATGCATTTCGCCGCGCCGCGCGAGAACCCAAATACGGATCGAAAGATACAAAACAATCGGGCAAAGCGGCCAAATAAGCCATGGCGTGCCGTAGAGCTGTTGCACTTCCTTACTGTCAATATAGAGCGCCAAAACCAGCGCTGAGGCAAAAGCCGAGGCAATACCGGATTCAGCAATCACCTGCCGGTCAATCGCCCGATAGCCGCGTCCGGCGATCTTTTCTGTTGAATTGGCATCCGTATGTTCGATTTCAACAAACCGCTTCACCAGCGCCAGCGACAGGAAGAAGAACACCGAAAACGCCAACAGCCAAAACGACACATCAATCAACGTTGCAGCGGCACCCGCGATAACCCGAACGGTGTAGAGCCCGGCAAGCGTCAAAACATCAATCAACAGCATACGTTTAAGTGCGAATGTATAGGCCGTCGTCATGAGAACATAGGACCCGAGTACAACGCCGAAAAAGGATGGCAGTTGCAGGCTGATTGCCGCTGATGCGATCATCAAGGCAAGCGCCACCGAGAGAGCTACCGGAATAGACACCGTCCCTGCCGCAATCGAACGCTTGCGCTTTGTCGCATGGCGGCGATCCAATGGCAGGTCGATGAGATCATTGATGATGTAGATCGCGGAGGCAGCGAATGAGAACGCCACAAATGCGACAAAGCAGGCCATGATGGTCGCAGGCCGGTCGAGCTCATTGGCCAAAACAGCGGGAACAGCAACCAACACATTCTTCGCCCATTGATGTACGCGAAGCATTTTAATGAGCGGTTTGACGCTGGACGACGCCTTGGAGAAAAGCGCGGAGCCATGAAGTTTTTGATACTTGCCGGCGACGCGGTCCGGCGCGACGATTATCGCAGCCCGCGCACTCTCAAACACCGCAATGTCAGCATGGCTGTTCCCGGCATAATCATAGCCGCCCGCGCCAAAATGAGCATCGAGCGCCGCGCGTTTTCTCGATGACGTGAGGCTCACCCCATTCTCAGTGGCGAACACACCGGTGAAAAGCCCAAGATGCGCGGCAATCGCCTCCGCGAACTTTCGCGGGGTGCCCGTTGCCAGATATATCTTTCGGCCTTTTTCGTTTTCCGCCTTCAAAAACTCGACGAAATCAGTCCGGTAAGGCAGGGCTTGCGGGTCAATATCGACATGTAACGCGAGATTCGTCTTGAGCACGTAAGCGCCCTGCAGCGCCCAAATCGGAACAAGAAAAAGATAAAGCGGGTTGCGCTTCAGGAGCAGAATAATGGCTTCCCACATGAGATCTGTCGCAACCAGCGTGCCGTCGAGATCGACAGCCAGCGGAAGATCGTGATGAGTCGCGCGTTGGTTCATGTGCCTTTGTCGCCCTGTTTCGTGCCCCGCGTCTTAGCGCGAAAGCAGAAATGAAGCGTGAATCGACACGGTTCCGCGCGTCTCAGATAAAGATAGGGTTAATAATGAAAAAACGGCCGCTGGGAAAACGGCCGTCTTCTAAAAATGCGCGAACGACTATTTGATCGAGGCAGCGCCGCCGGAGATTTCAACGGTCTCCGCTCCGGTCAACACCTCGCGGTCGCCGTTTGGCATCGTAATAAAGCAGCCACTGGCACAAAATTCTACCGTTTCGCCTGGACCAACCGATAGCTCAACCTTGTCCGAACCCTCAGTCACCATTAGCGTGACAGTATCACCGTCACGGTTGATAACGCTGGCAGCATTGGCAACACTGTTCAATGCAAGAAGCGTAAAAACGGTGATCATAACTTTTTTCATCTAAGACCGGCGCTTTCGCACCGCCTCCATTGGCGCAAGACAAGATGTCCTGCTCGACCCCGCTAATATCGCTTATCTAACGTGAACGCCAGCTGAACCGATCTTGGGAATTCGGTTCAGCCCCTAATCTGGTTAACTCCCGGGCGGCCACCACATCATTGAATCAGGCTGGTGGAATTTCTATGCCATTGAACGCAAATGAATCCATAATCTGATTGCGTAAATCGGTTTGAACAATGGCTGAATTAGTGATGTCCATCAAATGAACCCGCAGCTCAAAGTTAATGCGTGTGTCGCCAAAGCCTTGGAATAGCACGAACGGCTCAGGATTTTTCATCACAAGCGAATGCATTTTACCAATTTCCAAAAGCAAAGACTGCACGATCTTGGGATCGGATCTGTAAGAAACGCCCACCGGAATATCCACGCGGCCAAGCTTATTGCGATGCGTCCAATTGCCGACTGCGGCGTTAATTAACACAGAGTTCGGCAGCATCACGGTCTGCTTGTGGAAGGTTTCAATCTCTGTCGCGCGGACAGAAATCTTCTTGACGATACCGGAGGTCGTTCCCGCCTCAATCCAGTCCCCCACTTTGAACGGCCGTTCGGCGAGCAGAATGAGCCCCGAAACGAAATTCGACACCACGTTCTGCAAGCCAAAACCGATACCCAATGATAACGCACCGGCAACCAATGCCAAATTTGAGAGATCGATACCGGCGACTGAAATACCGACAAGACCTGCAATTGCTGTTCCGGCATACCCCAAGGCCGTCTTAATCGAATTGCGAACACCGGAATCGACCTTGCCCCGGGTCAAAATATTGCCGTCCAACCAGCGTTGAAACCAACGGGTCAGCGCATAACCAAGAAAGAAAACAAGA
>JANOYJ010000130.1:0-2588 GCA_031428815.1 Phyllobacterium sp. | reverse complement strand
GCTGCGATTTTCATGCGCCGCTCGCCTCCAGCGAAACGCTTGAGAAAGTCCGGGCGCTGCTGCGCAATACCATTCCGCATCTCGACAATGACCGGCATTTTGCGCCCGACATGAACCACGCGACCAGTCTTGTGGTCTCAGGTGCCGTCGCCAACGCAGCGGTTGCTGTGAGCTTGCCCTCCGTTCTAACGGGAATTTAAGTATGACAGAGGCGGGTGAATGGCTGTCGATCAAACGTGGTGACGAGCCCCTTATTGTCAGCTTGCCCCATACGGGAATTTTTGTGCCCGAACACTTGGCCGGCAAGTTCGCTTCACCTTGGCTGACGACCAAGGACACGGACTGGTACGTTGACCGCGTGTATGGTTTCGCCGCCAAGCTTGGCGCGACCGTCATACATACGTCGGTTTCGCGCAGTGTTATCGATGTAAACCGTGATCCATCCGGTGTTTCCCTTTATCCCGGACAAGCAACAACCGAACTTTGCCCGACCTCCACATTTGACGGCGAAAAGCTGTATCGTGCGGGTGCTGACCCTGATGAGGCAGAGATCAAACATCGGCGTGAAGCATGGTTTGATCCCTATCATCGCGCGATCTCTTTTGAAATTGATCGCTTGCGGTCACGCCATCCGCATGTCGTGCTGTATGATTGTCACTCGATCCGTTCGATGATCCCGCGCCTGTTCGAGGGGCAACTGCCGGTGTTTAACATCGGGACTAATGGCGGGACGTCGGCTCATCCCATTCTTATGCAACGGATTAGCGATCTTTGCGCCCATACGGGTGAGAGCCATGTCGCCAACGGGCGGTTTCGCGGCGGCTATATTACGCGCAATTACGGCGACCCGGCAAAAGGCGTCCACTCGGTTCAGATGGAGCTCGCCTGTCGGGCCTATCTGAGCGAGCCTGACGGAGCCGTTACCGAGGCGAATTGGCCGCCGGTTTATGATCCGCATTTTTCTCCCGCTCTGTCCAAGGCCCTGCATACTATCCTAAATTTCTGCGTCTCCTTTACCAAAACCCGTTCCATAATTGAGGCCCTAAAATGACCCGACTTGATAATGCCCGCATCATTCGCGCCGCACGTGGCACCGAGCGCACCGCCAAGAGCTGGCTGACCGAAGCGCCCTTGCGCATGTTGATGAACAATCTTGACCCGGAAGTTGCCGAGCGACCGGAAGAGTTGGTCGTTTATGGCGGTATCGGGCGGGCAGCGCGGGACTGGGAAAGTTTCGATCAGATTGTGGGTGCTTTGCGCCGCCTTGAGGACGATCAGACGCTGCTTATTCAGTCGGGAAAGCCCGTCGGTATTTTCCCGACGCATCCCGATGCGCCGCGTGTGCTCATCGCCAATTCCAATCTCGTGCCGCATTGGGCGACATGGGAGCATTTTAACAAGCTCGATAAGCTAGGGCTGATGATGTACGGCCAGATGACCGCCGGTTCGTGGATCTATATCGGCAGCCAAGGCATTGTTCAGGGAACCTACGAGACCTTTGTCGAAATGGGCCGCCAGCATTTTGGTGGCGATCTCTCCGGTCGCTGGATTTTGACCGCAGGGTTGGGGGGCATGGGCGCGGCGCAGCCACTTGCCGCGACCATGGCTGGAGCCTCGTGCTTGGCAATCGAGTGCCAGCCGAGCCGTATCGAGTTTCGCTTGCGCACCGGCTATGTTGATTGTCAGGCGAAGGACCTTGATGACGCGCTGGCAATTCTGGAAAAGGCCAAGCAGGACAAGAAAGCCGTGTCTGTCGCGCTGCTGGGCAATGCGGCGGAACTTTTCCCGGAAATCTACCGACGCGGCATCCGCCCCGATTGTGTGACAGATCAGACCTCGGCGCACGATCCGGTGAATGGCTATTTGCCGAAGGGTTGGACCGTTGCGGAATGGGAAGACAAGCGGCAGTCTGACCCGACCGCAGTTTCCAAAGCCTCACGCAAATCCATGGCGGAGCAGGTTCGCGCTATGCTGGATTTTCATAGAGCGGGCGTTCCGACGGTGGATTACGGCAATAATATCCGCCAGATGGCTTTGGAAGAAGGTGTTGAAAACGCTTTTGATTTTCCGGGTTTTGTGCCCGCCTATGTGCGTCCACTGTTTTGCAAGGGTATCGGTCCGTTTCGCTGGGTGGCGCTTTCGGGTGATCCTGAGGACATTTACAAGACCGATGCAAAGGTCAAGGAATTGTTGCCGGACAATAAGCATTTGCACAATTGGCTCGATATGGCGCGGGAGCGTATTGCCTTTCAGGGTTTGCCGGCGCGTATCTGCTGGGTCGGGCTGGGGCAACGTCATCGGCTGGGGCTGGCGTTTAACGAGATGGTGAAGTCGGGTGAATTGAAAGCGCCGATCGTGATCGGGCGCGATCATCTGGATTCAGGTTCGGTCGCGTCACCGAATCGTGAAACCGAAGCGATGATGGATGGATCGGACGCGGTTTCGGATTGGCCTTTGCTTAATGCATTGCTGAACACTGCGGGTGGAGCAACGTGGGTGTCGTTGCATCACGGCGGTGGTGTGGGGATGGGGTTTTCCCAGCACTCGGGCGTGGTGATCGTTTGTGATGGGACGGATGCGGCGTCCAA
>JANOYJ010000129.1:0-4517 GCA_031428815.1 Phyllobacterium sp. | reverse complement strand
CGAGAAGCGCATAGTCTTCAGCCGTCCTGAACAGGCTCGCCGACAGGTCATAGGCCTTCAAAAACGAAGTGAAATCATGCCAAGCAAAGCCATCACCTTTGATATGTCCGTCAATGTTGACACCATATTTTTGCGCCTGTTGCGCCACAAGTTGCGTTGAAGCGGCGCCTTCAATGTGACAATGCAGTTCTGCCTTGATGACCATGTTCCGACCCTGTTTACCGTGACCCTTTAGCGCGTCGCCAACAGATAGCCACATGCGCGGCGATAGGCTATTGTTTGTGCGACTTATTTTTCAAAGCAAGCGGACTGAATTCATGAGCGTTGAGCGTGTACAAGACCGTGGGGGGATGGAATCATCCTTCGGCTTCACCCCTGTCGAGCCGGGCGAGAAGCAGGGTAAGGTCAACGAGGTCTTCCACAAAGTCGCCAAGCGCTATGATGTGATGAATGATCTGATGTCGGCGGGCATGCACCGGCTATGGAAAGACGCCTTAGTTTCATGGCTCTCGCCGCCTAAGCGCGCAGGTTGGACAGTGCTCGATGTTGCAGGCGGCACCGGCGATATTGCATTCAAGATTGTCGAGGCATCCGGCGGAAAAGCCCATGCGACTGTGCTTGATATTAATGGCTCCATGCTGGAAGTCGGCCAAGAGCGGGCGGCAAAGCGCGGGCTTACCGATGCGACGACGTTCGTTGAAGCCAATGCCGAGGAATTGCCATTCGCTGATAAGAGTTTTGACGCCTACACAATCGCCTTCGGCATCCGCAACGTCCCGCGCATCGATGCGGCCCTGTCCGAAGCGTTTCGTGTTTTGAAGCCTGGCGGGCGCTTCATGTGCTTGGAATTCTCCGAGGTGGACGTGCCAATCTTCGATCGCTTTTATGAAGCTTGGTCGTTCAACGCCATTCCGCGCATCGGCAAGGCTGTGACCGGCGACGCGGATTCCTACCAGTATCTCATTGAATCCATCCGCAAATTTCCCAATCAGGAAAGTTTCGCCTCGATGATCCGCAACGCCGGGTTTGAGCGTGTGTCTTATCGCAATTATTCCGGTGGCATTACGGCGGCGCATTCCGGCTGGAAACTTTAATCATATGAGTGATCTCACCGCTTCCCTGCGCCTGATGCGCGCCGGATGGGTTCTGGCGCGGGAAGGCGTTTTTGCCTCGATTCCCGTTGAGGGACTGACCGGTGCCGCTGCGTTCGGACAGCGCGTTGTAAAGCTTTTGGCTAAACGCGGCGGCAAGGCCGGGACACGCGAATTGCGGCTCGCGCGGGCCATCCACCGGCTCGGTCCCTCCTACGTCAAACTCGGTCAGTTTCTTGCCACCAGACCTGACATTATCGGCCAGCAATTGGCGCAGGACCTGTCGCGCTTGCAAGACAAGATGGACTCGTTTCCAACCGCTGAGGCGAAGGAAATGATCCAAGGCTCGCTTGGCCGGTCGATGGACGACCTTTACGTCTCCTTTGATGATGCCGTTGCCGCCGCCTCCATCGCGCAGGTACATCCGGCGGAAGTCATGGAGAATGGCGCACCTAAAAAGGTTGCCGTCAAGGTGATCCGCCCAGGCGTGCGCCGTCGCTTTGCCAATGATCTTGAAAGCTATTTCCTTGTGGCCCGCCTGCAAGAACGGTTCTTCAAAGATGCGCAGCGCCTGAAGCCGATCGAAGTTACAGAAACGCTGGCGCAGACCACGCGTGTCGAAATGGATCTGCGGTTAGAGGCAGCAGCTCTATCTGAATTGCGCGACAATACCAAAGACGATCCGGGCTTTCGCGTTCCCTCCGTTGATTGGGAGCGCACCGGCCGAGATGTGCTGACGATGGAATGGATCGACGGTATCAAGATGAATGATCTTGAGGGCCTTCGTGCTGCAGGTCACGACCTGCCCGCGATTGGCGCGCTGCTTATCCAATCATTCCTGCGGCACACTTTGCGCGATGGGTTTTTCCACGCCGATATGCATCCGGGCAATCTATTCGTCGCCGCCGACGGCACCATTGTTGCGGTCGATCTCGGCATTGCCGGACGGCTCGGCAAAAAGGAACGGCATTTCCTCGCTGAAATTCTTTACGGCTTTATCAAGCGCGATTATCGCCGCGTGGCCGAAGTGCATTTCGAAGCAGGTTATGTGCCGCGCAAGCATGACGTCGCAAGTTTTGCCCAAGCGATCCGCGCAATCGGCGAGCCTATTCACGGGCAGTCTGCCGAGACGATTTCTATGGCGAAACTTTTGACGCTTCTGTTTGAAGTGACGCAGGTTTTTGACATGGAAACTAGGCCCGAGCTCCTACTTCTGCAAAAGACCATGGTCGTCGTGGAAGGTGTTGCCCGCACGCTCGATCCGGCATTCAATATGTGGAAGACCGCCGAGCCGGTCGTTGGCAATTGGATTGCTGATAATCTTGGACCGCGCGGTATCATTTCCGATGCGGGCGATGGCGTGAAAGCGCTTCTCAGCCTGTCACGGCAAATCCCGGATTTTGCCATCCGCACTGAGCGCCTCTCGCTGGAAATCGACAAGATGGCCTTAAACGGTCTGCGCTTTGATGCCGAGACCGCCAACGCGATCGGCAAAGCCGAAGCGAAACATAGCCGCTCGGGGCGTTGGGCGCTTTGGGTGATTGCACTTTCGGTGCTTTGGATCGCGTACAGGCTGGTTTAGCATCAAATTTCATGATAATTGATAGCATTGATTGCAAATCTGGATCGATGTGATGGCAAATATTACAATTCGAAACCTGCCTGACGAAGTGAAAGAGAAATTGCGCCTCATCGCCGCAGCGCATGGACGCTCGATGGAAGAGGAAGTGCGCAATATCTTGCGCGGACAAGGCGAGCCACTTCTTCATACGCCTTCGGCAAGCAAACGTCCGGCCTCTCGCAAAACCATCCTCCTCATCATCGGCGGTGGCATCGCGGCCTATAAATGCCTCGACCTCATCCGCCGTCTGCGCGAGCGCGACTATTCGGTGCGCGCGATCATGACCAACGCCGCGCAGGAATTTATCACGCCGCTCTTGGTCGGCGCTTTGACCGCTGATAAAGTGTTCACGGACCTGTTCAGCCGCGAGGATGAGCAGGATGTCGGGCACATCCGCCTTTCGCGTGAATGTGATCTGATCGTCGTCGCGCCGGCAACGGCTGACCTGATGGCGAAAATGGCGACTGGCTTGGCCAATGACCTCGCCAGCGCGGTGCTTCTCGCAACCAATAAGCCTTTATTGATCGCGCCTGCGATGAATCCGGCGATGTGGGACAACCCCGCAACCAAGCGCAATCGCGCGACTCTGGCGAAGGACGGCATTCATTTCATCGGTCCGAACAAGGGCGAAATGGCCGAAAGCGGTGAGGCGGGCGAAGGGCGTATGGCCGAGCCTTTGGAGATCGTGGCGGCAATTGAGGGCCTGCTCGATACCAAACCAAAACCGCTTGCTGGCAAAAAGATCATCGTCACCTCCGGCCCGACACATGAGCCGATTGACCCTGTGCGCTATATCGCCAACCGCTCGTCCGGCAAGCAAGGTCACGCAATTGCTGCGGCGCTGGCGGTTTTGGGTGCAGACGTGCGGCTTGTTTCTGGTCCGGTAACGATCGCTGATCCAATCGGCGTCAAAGTCACACGTATCGAGACAGCGCGACAGATGTTGTCTGCTGTTGAAGCTCTTCTCCCCGCAGATGTGGCCATTATGGTCGCCGCTGTTGCCGACTGGCGCACAGAAATGGAATCTGGCGAAAAGATCAAGAAACAACCGGGTAAGGGTGCGCCAACGCTTACCATGACTGAGAACCCGGACATTCTCGCAACTTTGGGTCATCATTCCAATCGCCCTAAACTCGTCATCGGCTTCGCCGCTGAAACGCAGAACCTGATCAACAATGCCAAGTCCAAACTCGACCGCAAGGGCGCGGATATGATCGTCGCCAATGATGTGTCAAGCGATACAGGTATCGGCGATAAGGGCGTGATGGGCGGCGACAGAAACCGGGTGCGCATTGTCTCCGCGAGCGGTGTCGAAGATTGGCCTGAAATGAGCAAAGATGAAGTGGCGACAAGACTAGCGGATATGGTCGCAGGGCGGCTTACTAACAAATAGCCGCGATTAGGGTTTACCGCGTTCTTCAACTACAAGGACCAATGCCCTAGCCGAGGTGACAAACATGTCGAAGAAGCCAAATCCTTCAACACCCCTTACCTCCTCCCATCAAGACGATGTCACATCTCTCGCTGCCATCCGTCCCGCCCTAGCTAAACGCATCCGTGCGGACAATCCAAAATTAGGTGCCGATGCGAGTATCTCGCTTAAGCAGCTCGGCGAGTATCGGGAGCGCTATGTGTCGGAGCTTTTGCAAGCTGAGCGGGGTGAACTCACAAAACTGGACAAAGCCGTTGCCGCGAGCCTTGCGCGTTCTGAGTTGATCGCGGCCAACACCGACGATGAGTTTGAGGGCAAACGTACCATTGGTGAAAAGCTATCGGACAATCTCGCCTATTTCGGCGGTTCGTGG